>JAQYWP010000026.1 GCA_029379285.1 Rhizonema sp. PD38 | reverse complement strand
CTTTACGACACGGGTGCGAAGCGAGCCTACTGTGAAGATTCTGTCCGGGAGACTTCACTCAAATGTGCCAAATTTATTTTTGGCAATCCCCTAGCTGATAGCTAGGGGTCAGTGAATATCTGATCATTTTCAGCACAATACCATTGTAATTTCTCTAGTCGCCGATCAGAAAGTCTGACTTTGACTCCCCCTCTTGGAGCGTTTTATCTTAAATTAAACTAGTCTTAATCAAAAAATAACTTTTTTTTAATCATAAAGCTTTAAAAAGTAGTGTTGGTGACAAATTTTGATAAATTTGTCATAGGCGTGAATTTTTAACGGCAAAATTAATTTTGCGAAGCTATGGATAAAGCAAGTTGGTATTTAAGGATATCCATAAAACTAAAGTACGACTCCGTCAAGCTATAACAAGAGTCGTAGTGGCAACAATTCAAACGGCTGAAGATTTATTTACTAGTAAGTGTCTTCGTGACTCTCAACTAAACTATAGTGAGAAAAAAACATGTTTAAAGTAGTGTACAACACTTTGAGATAATTTTGATACTTAGGACAATATATGTTATGTCTAATACTTTAATAAGAATATAATACGTAATACAAGGCGCTTTTTGATAACTACCAACTTAGTTTAGGTAGATTTTACCGCCTAGCAGCTATAGGTCAAGGTAACGAATTTTTGAACCGCTAAGATGCTGATGGTTTCTCTAAGCCATGAAAGACATTGCAAATATGAGTACTAATGCTGCTCAAACATCTAAATTTTTGATAATTTCCTCAAGCGTTTTTTTGTGAGTCCCGATAGTATAATATATCTTGGAGCAAATTTCAGTAAATTTACTGTAAAGTTATGAGACGTTGCGATTCGTTATGTTTGTGTGCTTGCCACATTCCATGTATATTATTAGGTAGTCAATAGCATGTTTTTTAGTGCGAGTTCAATTATAATTTATCCGGATTTCGAGCTTAATCTCACAAGTTTCGTTTAATTTTTACCACACTTTTGCGTGCTTACTGAAATCAATTATGTATAAAGTGTGACTTTTAAAAAAAGTCATCTTTGATACGTTGTCATTCATGACTCCATGAGAAGGCAGTTTTTGGTTATTTGTTTTTACCAAAGGTGAATGATTCATAACAGCTATACCGAAAAAAAGCGTTTATTGGTTCGTGCATGAGATAAACCACCTTTTACTCAGATTCTTGTGTAACGAAGCTTTTTCTCATTCCGACACCTCTATTGGTAGACTCAGGAGTTGTCTTATCATCAATGCATACAAATTCTCAGCTTCCATTAGTTTCGGTAATTATACCTGCTTATAACGCAGAAACTTTTATTGCTCGAACACTAAATTCAGTACTTTCTCAAACATACGAGAATATTGAAATTTTAGTAGTTGATGATGGATCTAAAGACAAAACTGCTGAAATTATTGAGCAGTTTGCCCAAAAAGACAATCGGATTATTTTTTTTAATCAAGCAAACGCTGGCGTAGCTGCAGCTCGCAATTTAGCTATTCAAAATTCAAGAGGAGAATATATTGCTCCACTTGATGCTGATGATATTTGGGATAAAACAAAAATAGAGAAACAAGTCAAATTAATTTTACAGTCTGAACCAACAGTCGGCTTAATCTATGCGTGGTCAGTTTTGATTGATGAAGAGGGTTTAATTATTGGTAGATATGATATTGATGATTTTTTCAAATTTCGGGTTGTACAAGGATATGTTTACCCAATTATGTTGTACTACAACTTTATAGGGAACGCTAGTGCAACTTTAATTCGCCGAGATTGTTTCGAGCAAGTTGGTTATTATAATTGCCAGTTAAGAGAACAAAATGCTCAGGGTTGTGAAGACTGGGATATGTATCTGAGGATTGCTGAATCTTATGAGTGCCGAGTAGTACCAGAATTTTTAATCGGATACCGCTATGTCATTGGAAGTATGTCTGCTAATTATATGGAAATGGAGATGTCTTATAATTTAGTTGTGGCAGATGTTAAGCAACGACATCCAGAAATTCCTAAGTTTATCTATCAGTTTTCTGCCAGTAAGTTTTATGTACACTTATCGAATAAAAGCTACGCATGTGGTAACTACTTTAGTAGTATTATGTGGTTGTTGAAGGCAGTAGAACTAGATTATATGCTTTTGTTAAATCCTCGTTTTTATAGGGTATGTATTCCTGGGATTTTGAGAATATTATTGAAAACATTAACATCATTAATTTGGCAAGATCATAAAGCTTGGGGAAATTTTAAGAAAAAGGTTAAGCTGAAACATAAAGAAACTCAAATGCTAGCAATTTTCGATATGAATGAGCAAATAATTAAAGAAAAACAAAGAGCGTGGAAGTTTTATGACATAGTTATGCGGCATAGATGGTCTAAAGTATTGCAGAGTTGTCAGACTAGATTGCTTTAAGAGAAAACTCTGAATGATGTTGATGATTATATACAAATCTCTTCACATCGAAAGATGTAGTTAGGCAGTTGAATGTCAGTTGTGAAAAACTCAAAAATACTGCTTTGTCAAGTGAACACAAAACTAAAAATTTTCAAGTTTAAAAACTTGAATTGTTAGCTGTCTAGAAATTCCAAATTGTAGCTTGATTTCGGCACATGATAGTGTCATAAGATGATCAAGAAGAAATTCTTACCAATTATTAATTATTAAATATCTCAAAAAAATGATGAAGAGTAAACCTCTCGTCTCTATTATTACTCCCTTCTTCAATGCTGAGAAATATTTCCAAGAAGCAATAGATAGTGTAATTGCTCAAAAATATGAGAATTGGGAATTATTATTAATAGATGATGGCTCAACCGATAAAAGTAGTGCAATTGCTCAGCAGTATGCTGCACAATACCCAAAAAAGATCCGTTGTTTGCAACATGGAGAAAGACAAAATCGCGGCAAAAGTATTTCTCGCAATTTGGGGATCGGCAACGCCAAAGGTGAGTATATTGCTTTTTTAGACGCTGATGATGTTTATTTGCCACAAAAATTAGAAAAACAAGTCGCAATTCTTGAATCTCTGCCAGAAACTGGGATGGTGTATGGATCTACTCTACACTGGTATAGCTGGACAGACAGATCAGAGGATGTCCAACGTGACTTTTTGAGAAGAGTTGGTGTTCGGTCGAATAGTTTATACTACCCTCCAAGCTTGGTAACTCAGTATTTACAGGATAGCGGTATTGTACCTTGCACGTGTGGTTTGTTAGTGCGACGTAATGTTGTAGAAGCCGTAGGAGGATTTGAGGAAACAATACAAAACCTCTTTGAGGATCAGATATTGTTAGCAAAAATTTGCCTCCAAGTTCCAGTTTTTGTAGAAAGTGGGAGCTGGGATAAGTATCGGCAACATCCGGAATCCAGTTGTTATCAAGCAATTAAAACAGGGGAATACCACCCTTCAGATCCCAATCCAGCACGGCAAACTTATTTAAATTGGTTAGAGACTTATATATATGCAAGGGAAGTTCAAGACACCGAACTCTCCAGTTCCCTGCAAAAAGCTCAATATCCCTATCGCTATCCTCTATTGTCTCAAATGAACAGTAAACTGAAGCCAATCTTGAAGTCAATTGCACAAAAAACGTTACCTATTTCTGTCCAACGCTTTTTAGGAAAACAATTGCTTGGTAATAATTACACCTTTCCTGTCGGAACAGTAGACTTGGGCAACCTGCGACGAGTCATTCCCATGAGTAAAATATTCGGCTATGATCGAGGTTTACCTGTTGACCGCTACTACATTGAAAAATTCCTTGCCGATTGTCAAGATGATATTCGCGGACGTGTCTTGGAAATTGGAGACGACACTTACACGCGACAGTTTAGCGGCGATCGCATCGTTCACAGCGAGGTACTTCATGTCACCAAAGATAATCCTAAGGCAACTATTGTAGGGGATTTGACGAATGCTGACCACATTCCATCAAATAGCTTTGACTGCTTTATTTTGACCCAAACGTTACAGTATATTTACGATTTACGGACAGCAATTAATACAATATACCGTATCCTTAAGCCAGGGGGAGTTGTTTTAGTAACTGTTCCAGGTATGAATAATACTGGCTACGATCAATGGGCTGACGATTGGTGTTGGAGTTTTACTGCCCTATCACTACGGCGGCTGTTCGAGGAGGCTTTCCCAACTGAGAATCTTCAGATTGAGGCTTACGGAAATGTACTCGTTGCTGCAGCTTTTCTTTATGGGTTGGCAACAGAGGAACTGCGTCAGGAAGAATTAGACTACCAAGATCGTTCTTATCAAGTCAACATCGCTATCAGAGCTGTAAAACCTACAAC
The DNA here is from genome assembly GCA_029379285.1 of Rhizonema sp. PD38. Lineage (GTDB taxonomy): Bacteria > Cyanobacteriota > Cyanobacteriia > Cyanobacteriales > Nostocaceae > Rhizonema. Next base: position 15,579 of record JAQYWP010000026.1, on the reverse strand, counting down.
TAAAGAGCTTTCATAACATGAAAATACTTGGACGCCGACTGCGGCGAGTCGCTAAATACTTGAGAGGGCGTTTGACACCTGGAAGTCTAATTTTAATGTACCATCGGGTAACTGAAGTAGAGTCCGATCCTTGGTCAATTTGTGTTTCTCCTCAACGCTTTGCCCAACATATGGAAGTATTGCGCTCTACTGGTAGAGTTGTTCCATTACAGCAATTAAATCAAACACTGCAACAAGGGAATCCTCGTTGGCAAATAGCAGTCACCTTTGATGATGGTTATGCTGATAATTTGTATAATGCTAAACCATTACTGGAGTATTATGGTATTCCCGCTACCATGTTTTTGACGAGTGGATATACCGAACAAAAACGTGATTTATGGTGGGATGAACTTGATCAGTTATTACTTGGATCTAATACTTTGCCGGAAGTCCTTTGTCTTTTGATTAACGGGACGACTTATCGTTGGGAATTAGGCACAGCGGCTTGTGACAGTGAGAAGGAATATCAGCATAAAAGTCAGTGGAAAGTAAAAAAGGAAGATAGCTCTACTCCTCGCTCTTTACTTTACCGTACAATTTATGATCTGCTATCCCCTTTACAAACAGAAGCACGACAAAAGATTATGGATGAACTGCTTGCTTGGGCTGGTTGTGAACCAGTACTGCGCTCCAGTCACCGGATTATGAATTCCGAAGAAATGTCTACTGTTGGGCAAGGAGATTTGATTGAAATCGGCGCTCATTCTGAGACACACCCTTTTTTATCTTTTTTACCAGCGAATAGACAGTGGGAGGAAATTTACAAAAGTAAAACATGTCTGGAGCAAATTACAGGACAAAAAGTCGTAAGTTTTGCTTATCCTCACGGTAACTATTCAACACATACACCAGCTTTAGTCAGGGAAGCAGGATTTACAAGCGCTTGCACGACTTATGCTCAGAGTGTTCGGGGAGCGTGCGATTGCTTTTTATTACCTCGCTTTCAAGTTGAAGACTGGGATGGAGAAGAATTTGCCAGACAGTTATCTGTATGGAAAGGCTCGTGAAGTACTCACACCGATTGCAAGCAATACGGTGTGAGCTTCTGGTTACTCCAGAATTTCATTTCTGGTACTCATCCGATTTGCGGATAGAGTATGGACTTCTGCCTGAGATAGTTAAATATTTGCTGAGCTGAATTTACGGCTTAGTAACTTTCTTGCTCGCTTTCGCATCTCCAAGTAATTTCCTTTTCTAGAGATGGTAGGAGTGCTTCGTTATAATTAAGGTAAGCTACTCACTCACCATGCACATCAGAACTTGAAGCAGTATTGTTAATTGAAAAAATCTGCCTCTATGACTCAATTTTCAGAAACACCGAATGATCGCCTAAATCGCCTAGAAGCAACTCTAACTCGCTTTGCGGAGGTAAGTTTTCAAAGCTACCGCCAACACGACGAAGCACTGAGCCGACTAGAAGCCAATGTGGCTAGGCACGACGAAGCACTGGGCCGACTAGAAGCCAATGTGGCTAGGCACGACGAAGCAATCTTCCGGCTCGAGGGATCAATTGTTGATCTAAACACCCAAATGCAGCAAACCAACCGTAGCCTTGAGGCGTTGTCACAAACTCAGGCTGAATGTTTACAACTAATTGCTACAAATACTGTAGAGATTAATCGCATCTGGCAGTATCTGGAAAACAAAAGTGGCAACGGCAGAGCTGGAAATGGACAAGCCAATACCTAGCTTGTGACAGTGCCACGGCTTAAATGTTTGCCCCGTAGTCGTTGTTGTATAAGCGTCCCAATATTGTTAGACTTAAATTGGAGCATTTAAACGCCCTTTATACTTGGAAACAATCAAAATTAACTCCACAGATGTCTCAAGTTTCGATTGTCATTCCAACTTTAAATGAAGCAACTAGTTTAAAACGTACTTTACGCCAACTATCTTTACTAGATCCGCCAGCAAAGGAAATTTTAGTGGTGGATGGTGGGAGCGAAGATGAGACAGTGGCGATCGCCAAGCGGATTCAGTCATTTAATGAGACGGTAGAAGTGCAAGTTCTCTCCTGCTCGCGGCGTGGACGATCTGTTCAGATGAATTATGGTGCATCAGCTGCCACTGGGGACATTATTTGCTTTCTTCATGCAGATACTTGGGTGCCAGATGATGCGATCGCCGTGATCGAGCATACCTTGAAAGATACAACTGTTGCTTGCGGTGGATTTATTTCTTTGATGGTAGGAGATCGAACCACTCGCTGGGGAATTTCCCTACATAATTTTCTCAAAACCTACTATGCCCCACTGCTGTTCAAACCTCACTTATTTTTTAAGGGGTTGCGCTTATTATTTGGGGATCAGGTGATGTTCTGTCGTCGAACTGACTTTTGGGATTGCGGTGGCTTTGATGAGACACTCCTAATCATGGAGGATGGAGATTTATGTCTCAGATTCCTGAAAAAAGGACGCATTTGCCAGGTGAACCGGATTGTTCAAAGCTCGGATCGCCGAGTAATACGTTGGGGTAGCTGGAAAGCTACCGCTATTTACCTTTATCTTGGCATCTTGTGGGGATTTGGCGTTCCCTCAACTTACTTAAAGCAATTCTATCAAGACATTCGCTGATTGAGTCAAACATTTTTATTGTCTCGACAACTGCAATTCTCTAGCTAACGAAGGATTAAGAGATGTAAAGCTCTTCGCTAGAATAACTATAGAGAATGCACAGAAAATATTGTTCGTTGAAAGAGAGGCAGATCATGGCCACCAACATTACTAACCCAATTTATGCAAAGTCTGCGGGTGCGGAAAAGTCTAGTACGAACGGTAGAATAAAGTCCTTTCCCTCACCCAAGCAACTGGCAACACCTACAGATTTGAAGCCAGAGGAAGTACAGGCAGTCGTCGAAGCTGTAAATCCATTAATAGCTGATGCTTTTGCACTCTACGTTAAAACCAAAAACTACCATTGGCATTTAGCTTCCTCACACTTTCGTGACTACCATCTGTTGTTTGACGAGCAAGCAGATGCTATCTTTGAATCAATTGATGTATTAGCTGAGCGTGTGCGTCGAGTTGGCGGTACAACGATCCGCAGTATTAACCATATTAGCCAGCTACAAACTATTGAAGACGACAATGATGAGTTCGTCATGCCAGAACAGATGATTCAAAATCTGATCGCTGACAATCGTCATATAGCTACATTACAGCGAAATGCTATTGATGTCTGTGACGATAACCGCGACAAGCCAACTGCTAACGTCTTAGAGGAAATTCTAGATCAAACAGAAAGGCGTATTTGGTTCCTTTATGAAGTTAGTCAAGGTGGCACAAACATGGAGTAGTACTCCATATTTTACGATATGAGATCTCGCGTTTCATAAGGATTGAACAGTTAAAGTAAGAACATTTCCCACATCGAACTTATATTACGATGTGGGTGTTTTTTGGTCACCTGTTTGCTAGACAAATGCTCAACCAGGCTTCAATCATTTACTAAAGTAACTACAGATGAAATGACCTGGATCGTTATGCTGAAATGGGATTACAACACCATCCGGCTCAACCTGAATGCGCTCGCGACAGTTGTAAACTTTCATAGGCTGTTTGACTTGATCTACACTTACTTCAGCCCTATACTCCCAGTAGTTTTTGGCGCTCCGTTTGATACTGAGAATGCAAATTTTGTGACCATTACGATCACCACATAAAGATGCTGATGCCGGAAGCGCTATCAACAGAAAGAGTATTGTTATTAGCAAAAAGGCAACATATTTCACAATCCCATTTTACTATATAAAAAAGCCCCCAGCCACAGACTGAGGGCAGTAATTAGGGTGCATCTACAATATCTATATCCGATTGGACTACCTCCATACCCGGAAGAATTTCAGAAGTCAGTTATCAGTTCTATCCATTACCAAGCAAAAGTTAACTTTAACTGTTATTTAAATCGTGGTAGTACCGATTGAGAGCATTATTGCATTTTTTGTAACACCTGCCGAATTGTATCTGATGGGACTTGGTCAGTTATAGTTACTGCACCCAATTGCGTGGGTAATATAAATCTAACTTTACCTTCAAGCACTTTTTTATCAGTTTGCAAAGCCTCAATGATCGCTTCAATATCCACCCCAGTTGGTAATTGAGTTGGTAAACCCGTTTTTTGAATGAGGGCGTGTTGACGTTCTGCCTCTGCTTTTTGCCACATTTCCAGTTCCACAGCAATTTGCCCTGCTGCTACCATCCCAATAGCCACAGCTTCGCCGTGATTCACAACTCGATAACCAGTCAAGCTTTCCACTGCATGACCGATAGTATGTCCGTAGTTGAGAATTGCTCGTAGTCCGGCTTCTTTTTCATCTTTACTCACAACATCAGCTTTTGCTTGACAAGAGTTCGTTAATATGGTGTTAATCAATTCTGGTTTTAAGCAACGGAGTTGATCCAAGCGTTTACTCTCTTCCATTTGAGCAAACAACTGAGCATCCCAGATAATGCCATACTTAATCACCTCTGCCATTCCTGCCCGAAACTCACGCATGGGAAGCGTTTTCAACACGAATGGGTCAATTAAGACCAGTCGCGGTTGATGGAATGCCCCAATTAAGTTTTTACCTTGAGGATGATTTACACCTGTTTTACCGCCAATTGCCGAATCAACCATTGCCAAAAGGGTAGTTGGTATTTGCACAACATTTATCCCTCGTAGCCAAGTCGCTGCGGCAAAACCTGTCATATCACCAATGACGCCTCCCCCTAAAGCCACCATAGTTGAGGAGCGTTCTAGGCGGTTTTCTAAGGCAGCATCGTAGATTTTTTGTACAGAATTTAAGGTTTTGTAGCGTTCACCCGGTGGTAGAGTGCAGCTAGTCACATCGAATCCATGCGGTTTTAGAGAAGCGATCGCTCTTTCCCCGTAATGCTTAAAAATCATTGGGTTAGAAACCAACAACACTTTCTTACCCAGCTTCAAAGCAGCCATATGTTCACCAAGCTGATCTAAACTACTCGGTGCGATCGCAATCTCATAAGACTGCTGCGGCAGATTCACGTTGATTATAGAAGCCATTGTCAAACCCCAAACAAGCGCTCGTGGGCTGTATTCTACCTTATTAAATGTTTCAATAGTTTTATATATCTTTAGGAGAAACTGACAATGTTCGCCGTAGTAGCTTATATCGGGTTCTTGGCTCTATTTTTCGGCATCGCTGTTGGGTTACTGTTTGGTCTGCGTGCCGTTAAATTGATTTAGAAGGGCGTACGGGCGGGTTTGACAAGACATCTCGTGTTTTTACATGTTTTATCTCAATTAAACCCGTCCGTACAGCACCTGTAGAGATTTAGAGACGCGACATTTCGAGTCTGGAGTTATTATTCTCCCCTGTATCCCCACTCCCCTGATGATTACTTACAAACGAAGGACGCGCTTCAAGCCCGAGTAGGTTGAGCATTTCACGGTCAGCATCGTATCCTGGACAAGCTGTAGTCACAGTTAACATATGACCGTTATCGCTAGAAAAGATAGAATTGGCTCCTGCTAGAAAGCATAAAGCTTGCTCAACCTGTGAAAGTCTAGCCCTGCCAGCGCTGAGACGAACGTCAGTAGCAGGCATTATAATACGCGCGGTAGCAATGACTCGCACGACATCCCAAATTGGGACGTGCGGTTGATTTTCTAACGGAGTGCCTTCTACTTGTGAGAGAATGTTAATCGGCACTGAATTTGGGTGCGGACATAATGTTGCGAGTGTGTGCAACATTGATACACGGTCAGCAACACTTTCGCCCAAGCCAAGGATACCACCGGAACAGACTGTAACATTTGTCTTTCGGACATTCTTGATAGTGTTGAGGCGATCGTCGTAAGTCCTAGTTGTAATGATAGTGCTGTAGTAGTCTCGTGAAGTATCCAAATTGTGGTTGTAAGCATACAGTCCCGCATCTTCCAAACGCTTGACTTGTGCTTCTGTGAGCATACCGAGAGTGCAGCATACTTCTAATCCTAATGCTGTCACGTCCTTAACCATTTCCAGTACTTGCTCAAATTGTGAATTGTCGCGAACCTCGCGCCAAGCTGCGCCCATACATACGCGACTCACACCACTTTCTTTAGCAACACGAGCAATGTTGACAACTGTTTCCTTCTCTAGAAGTGCTTGTGGCTTCACCTCTGTTTTATAACGAGAAGATTGGGCACAATAACCACAATCTTCTGGACAACCACCTGTTTTGATAGATATCAGTTTACAAACTTGTATCTTTTTTGAATCATGATATTGCCGATGTACGCTAGCAGCTTGATAGATCAGATCGAGCAACGGCGTATTATGTATCAACTCGATCTCTGCTGGTTGCCAATCGGAACGTATTTTCATCAATAGCACTGTCCTTTTTGTCGTTGAATTTGTTTGTCATCACTCCTAATCCTGAGTCATTTGTTGTCAGAGTAAGAGTTTTTTACGTAAGTACTGTATTGGTTATAAGCCACCATTATTTATTTATGAAAATACCACTTATTACAACTCAACGCTTAATCTTAAGACTGGCAAGCCAAGAGGATATACCGCAAATTATCAAATATTACATCAAAAACAAGAGTTACTTAACTCCCTTCTATCCAATGTGGCCTATTGATTTCTTTACCCAAGAGTATTGGCAGAATCAGGTAGAAAGTCATTCTCTAGAATTTATCAATGACTTATCAATAAAGCTATTTATTTTTCCCATAACAGATCCAACAATGATTATTGGCAGTCTCAATTTTAGTAATATTGTGAGACGTTCCGCCCATTTCTGTAATGTAGGATACAGTCTTGCCGAAGCAGAACAAGGAAAAGGTTATATGACAGAAGCGCTAAAAGCAGCTATTCAGTATGTATTTACTGAATCAAATCTACACCGAATTATGGCTAATTATATGCCTCATAATCAACGCAGTGGAACTCTACTTAAAAGGTTGGGATTTGTTGTAGAAGGATATGCTAAAGACTATTTATTAATCAACGGGGAATGGCAAGACCACATTCTTACGAGTCTGACAAATTCCTATTGGCAATCTTTTTGAGGAGAAGACAAATAAAAGTCTAAATCAAAAATATATTATTAACTAAAAATTCAAAATTTTTTAATTATAAAAATTTCTTTAGTGAAATTGCTCAATAGTCATAAAAATTCACATAATTTTTATAAGAGATACACAAAAACTTCACAGTCAAATGCGAGTATATTCAAAGTTCGCTCCTCCATTGCACAATCCTTAATATTGTTAAACTCATTACATTCGTGTTCTCAAAGTGATTGAGGAGTTTTTAATATGTCTATTAGCTTGACCAAATTTTTGACTGCGTTCTCTACCAGCCTTGCTCTAGCAGCTCTGGTTCCTAGCATTTGTCTGGCACAAGCAAGCAATAACTTACCATTTGGTTCAACGACTGGTGGGACAACGTCACCAATCGCACCAACGACTCCAAGTGGTTCTAGCGGCGGATCTAATTCAACTACTGGTGGAACTCCTACCTCTCCCAACGTTCCATCTGGCACGCGACGATCAACTAAGCGATCGCAAGATCCACGGGTTCTAGCCGTGAGAAGACAAGAAATCACAGACATTCTTGCAGCGCTAAACCAAAATCAAGATCAACGCGAAAAATTTATAGAGCAAATACGTAAGGGCAAGAAGCCTGATGCCGCAGTCGAAAATTTAAAATTGCAACCGGAAGAACAAAACCGTATCCAGGCAATTATATCGCAAGCCAATACTGCAATAACTAATTTGAAATCCGGACAACCTTCATCATCAACGAGCCAACAATCAGCGCCGTCATCCATCCCACAGACACAACCTGCTACAACACCATAGTCATCAACTTCGATCATATTTTAAGTTGCTCTTCCCCCGGCTAATAGCCGAGGGATTTTTAGTTCAAAAATACAGAGTTAACTCTCAGGTAATATTGAGGATAGAAGCATTGCTCGTTTCCGTCTATCATGGGCATTTAGACCCCGACTCACTGTAAATCTATATTAACTTGCGGATAAGTCTCAATGACTCTGGCTGAAACTGCAAATAACAAGAATTCTCATAATCCCTTTCTTTGCCTCAACTACGAAGCGGCAATAGAATCTTTGGGTAATGATTACTACGACGAAGTTACGGCAGAAGAATTTCCCGAACATATTCTCCGATGGCGTAACGATGCATTGCTGCCTAAATTAGGACTAGATGTTCAAGCCGTCACACAAGAAGATTTCATCGTCGCTTTTGGGAAATTTGAAGGACGGCAACCATTGTTAGCACTGCGTTACCACGGTTATCAATTTGGGGAATACAACCCGAGGTTAGGTGACGGTAGAGGCTTTCTCTACGGGCAAGTACGTGGTATTGATGGTGAATTGTACGACTTTGGCACTAAAGGTTCTGGAAGGACGCTTTACTCTCGCGGTGGCGACGGTATGCTTACACTTAAGGGCGGCATCAGGGAAGTTCTCGCTGCAGAAGCACTTTATTATATGGGTGTAAAAACTTCACGTTGTTTGAGCTTAATTGAAACAGGTATGCCTCTCTGGCGGGGTGATGAACCTTCCCCGACTCGCTCTTCAGTGATGGTGAGAATGAGCCGATCGCACATTCGATTTGGCACTTTTGAACGACTACACTACCTACGACGTCCAGATTTAACGAAAAAACTGTTAAATCATGTTATCTCGTTTTATTACCAACACTTAAGTGATGAAACAGATAAGTACGTTTTGTTTTATGCAGAATTAGTCAAACGGGTAGCAGAACTAGCAGCGCAATGGATGGCAGCAGGCTTTTGTCATGGCGTTCTCAACACTGATAATATGTCGATTACAGGGGAGAGTTTTGACTATGGTCCTTACGCATTTATTCCCACCTATCTACCCCATTTTACGGCAGCATATTTCGACTATTATGGACGCTATTGTTATGGTCAGCAACCAGACGTTTGTAAGTTGAATTTAGAAATGCTCACTGAAGCACTCAAGTCTGTTATCCCGAATAGCGATATGGAGGCGGGATTAGCCTGTTTTAATGAGCATTATCATAGTAAATACAACTCTCTAATGTTAAAAAAGCTGGGTTTTGATCACTTACCACATCCAGTAGCTACAGAAATTGTGAATCTAACAATTCAATTATTGAAAGATACTCAAGTTGGTTATCACCAATTTTTTTATGAGATGGCTCATACCTTTTCATCTCAATGGCGAGATGACCCAGCTACAATTATGGCTGATTCAGGGATTGTGCCAATTTCAGGAACGTCAGAAGTTTTTGATAGTTGGTGCATAGCATACCATAAAATTTTGAATGATTACGAGCAAAATTACATGGATGTTATCGCCCAAAACTTAGCTCTTCAAAATCCTAAAACCGTGTTATTAAAACATGTGATTGAATCCGTTTGGGAAGCAATTACTCAAGAAGATAATTGGCAACCTTTTTACGAGTTAATTAAGCGAATTCAGTCTGGGAAATAGTGAGTTGTTGGTTGTTAGTTGTCAAACAAACACTAACTACTAACCAATCATGGTTGATAGACTGCACCAAAACTGTGATCTGGATTAATCTCAATGACCAAATCAACAAATGTCGGGGATGTGACTAAAGGACTGATAAATAACTCAGGGTGGAGCGATCGCCAGAAATAATTGACAAATTGCTCCACTTGTGCGTCTGTCATACCTAAATTGCCAGCAGCAATCATCTGTCGTTCTGCTTGTGTGCGCCACTCTAAAGAAAGACGATAATCTGTAGGAAACAGCACAATCAAACCGTCTAATCGCTCCCATAGCGTTAGATATTCGTTGAGTTTGCTGTTCAGATCGCGGGCAAATATCTTATCCTCATCTGTTACAATTGGCGGTGGTGCATTATCAAATTTAGCTGGGTCGATTGGTCGTACACCCACAAACCAACCTTCAAACAGGACAATATCTATATTCTCTACAATCAGAGGGGTGGTTCGATCCCCAGCACCTGCATAAGCAGATTTATCAAAGCGAGGAACTGCAACTGGACTTTTGTTCTGACGAATTTGATCTAGTATCTTCACCCCCAGTTCAATGTCATGGGTTCCTGGTGGCCCACGCCAAATCAAACGCGAGTCAAGCTGTTTTAATATCAAGCGATCACTATAAGTTTTGTATAAGTCATCTAAAGATAAGCTTAAGGTACGGTATCCCATTTGCTGGAGAATCGAGGAGATAACTTTACACATTGTTGTTTTGCCCGTTCCTTGTCCTCCTAAAATTCCTTGTATAAAAGGATACCCAAGTTGTTGGCGTTGCGATGCTAGTTCCATTGCTAATGGGCGTAACACCTTTAACATTGCTTCTGATTGCATCTGGATTGTTTGACAGACTTGACTCTTATCTTGCATTCTCCTCTCCTCCATCTCTCCTCAAGAACCTAGTTTGAAGGCTTCCAAAAACAGACTGTAGGTAAGACCAACTTTCAACAGATGGAGTGATTCCACCCAGAGCGATCGCCTCTGCAAGTTAGTGTGACGGTAAAAGCTCCGGCTGCCAAATTCCGTCACCACCAAGAGAATCCCAGCCGTGACAACATCCCACTCAGCCGTTTGTCCAGAAGTCGTCACAATTGCTGATCCCAAAAAAAAACCAAATAAAAAACTGATTGCCAAAAGCGAGAATCGCCGCCAAGGATTAAAAAACCATTCTCCTAAGCGTCCAGTAACAGCATCAAATAGGTTGTTGAGTCGAGTGTTTTGCATCAATCGAACTTTTGTTTGTCTAGATTTTCTGACATTTTTTCCATATTAAACAGAGTAGCGTTTATGATAGGGGTAAACGAGTCAGTTAGTCTTTTTTTCTAGGTCAAATATTTTTTCTATATTTCTTACACTAGGGATATAGATGTTGCTATATACTTATTGCTTGGGCTGACCGAGACAAAATTTATACCTTGCACTTGTAATTTTCCGGAGAGCTTATATAGGGCGGTTTTCCCACTTGCCTGTTTGATAATAAGCTACTGCTTGGTCAAGGCTAGACAAAATACTTATTCCTAAAAATTATCCATATGAAATTGCCAGCGTATCGTCAAGCTGTTCTGGTAGCTTGTTCGTTCGGACTGCTTCTACTGCCAATGGGATGCTATCAGGTAAGTGTATCTTTTGAACCACCACAACCAGAAACATCTTCACCGCCAACGACAGAAGCCTCATCTGTTTCACCTTCACCACAAATATTGCCTACTTTAACACCAACTAGTCAAGCAGAAGGGAATCAGCATAATCATCCTGACTTGACAAGTCCTCATAACTCCAGTAAAAAAGTAGCACCGGGAACTTTACGAATGAGCAATCGAACTGCTCAGGCTGTACGCCTTGCTTTACTAGCGCGGCGATCAACACTCTCAGACTCAGGCACAGGGCAATCGAAATATGATGTCCCAGCACATTGGGATTTCGCGCCTCAAGAAGGTAGTGAGAAGGGGCTAATTCTCTCCTTACCTAAAAAAAACTTAAAGCTTGAGAAGGGAGATATTTTAGTTGCCTTTGCACAAGACGGTTCCCGTCGCTACTGGGGACCATATGTTGTTGGCGAAACTTCGTCACCAACGTGGAATCCCGAAAATGGAGAATGGCAATTAGTCCTTAATCCTTAAGTTTCTCTCCGCTTGTAGGAACTACAAAGCTGTCCTAAAGTCAACTTAATTTGTTGGCAAGATCTCACCCTTAAAAATGGTGAAATTTTGTGTACTTTGTCCATGTCTTGATAATTCACAACTTATGAATAATAATTCATCATTGATAACTCTTTGCAGGTATAAACCTCCGGATTCATCTGTGGCATAAACCTAAAATCTGTACATCCTCATGTGAACGGTATCAACTGTGGAGTCAATCCAAAATCCAAAATCAAATGACTAATCGCGTTTTTGATCGGTGGATGAAAAATATAGTGAAGCTAAGAGCTTTTGCTGTAACTCTATCAATTCTGTGGTTGATTGTGATTGGTTGGGTAGCATACGGGTGGAATTTGGGTAGCATCGGCTTAATTGATGAGACTGAGCCACTGTTTGCCGAGGCTTCTCGCCAAATGCTTGTTACAGGTGATTGGATCACGCCATTTTTTGATGGCGAAACTCGTTTCGATAAACCTGCTTTGATTTATTGGTGTCAGGCGATCGCCTATTTAATTGTTGGGGTGAACGAGTGGGCAGTGCGTCTCCCATCAGCAATTGCAGCCTTCTGCGTCATCAGTTTGGCTTTTTACACTTTGCAGTGGCATTTTTTAAAAAAAGACGACTTGGAGAATGTTTCTCGACCTTCTAGACGGTGGTTAACAGCTTGTTTGGGATATGCTGTCATGGCATTCAATCCAGAAATGATTGTCTGGGGTAGAACAGGGGTCTCTGATATGCTGTTAACTGGATGCATGGCATCAGCTTTGTTGTGTTTTTTTCTGGGATACGCAAGCAAAGAAAATCAGGACTCAGGAGCCAAAAGTTCTTTTTCTCCTCCTCTCGGTGTCTTTGCGTCCTCTTCCCGATGGTACTTAGCTTTTTATATACTCATTGCGGCAGCAATTTTGACTAAAGGACCAATCGGAATTGTCTTGCCTGGCTTAATTATCGGTGCGTTTTTACTCTATTTAGGTAATTGGTGGGAAGTTGTACAGGAAATGCACCTTCTCTTCGGTATGCTGATTGTCTTATGTTTATCAGTACCTTGGTATGCGCTAGTGATTTGGCGTAATGGCTGGAATTATATTAACTCCTTTTTTGGCTATCATAATTTAGAGCGTTTTGCTGGAGTCGTTAATGGTCACGCAGCTCCTTGGTATTTTTACTTTGTTGTCGTACTCCTGGGTTTTGCGCCTTACTCTGTGTATTTGCCTGTGGCAATCGCAAAACTAAAGTTTTGGCGCAGAAAATACTGGCGCTTTCAAGAACGCTCTGAACAACTCGGTTTATTTGCCTTTTTCTGGTTTGTTGGTGTCTTTGGCTTTTTCACCATAGCTGTTACCAAACTTCCTAGCTATGTCTTACCCTTAATGCCTTCCTCGGCTATTCTCGTAGCACTGCTATGGAGTGATTTGGAAAGAGATCCGAGGACGCACAAAGGTATCCAAGTGGGGAGGGAGGACGCGGAAATGCGCGGATGCGGGGACACAGACAATGTAAACGAACCACTCTCGGTATCTCCGCTTCTCCCTGTTTCTGCGTCTTCCTCATCATCTCCAACACGATCACTACTTTGGAGTGGCTGGATAAATGTATCATTTTTAGCAGCACTGGCAATAGCACTGTTTAACTTACCTCAATTAATCGGCAACCAGCCGGATGCACCGAACTTTCGTCAACTACTTCAACAGTCAGGTTTACACGTACTAGGCGGAGTCATGTTACTATTTGATGCCGTTATACTTAGTGGTTTCTTAATAAAGCGCAATTATCACAAAATTTTGTACATAAATTTATTTATCTTTACCGCATTTTTGATTTTTGTCCTGACGCCGACTTTATTCTTGATGGATCGTGAACGTCAGTTACCTTTAAGAGAATTATCTGCGATCGCAGTACAAGCACAACAACCAAGCGAAGAATTAGTTATGGTTGGCTTTAAAAAACCAAGTGTAGTTTTTTATACTCATAGGACAGTAAATTATATCAAATTGACTGAGATTGCCGCAAAGCATATACGAGAGCAATCTGTAAAAAAAGTACAGCCACCCTCAATGTTAATTATCTCGAAGCCAATGAAGTTTATAGAAATGGGCTTGAAACCAAATGATTATAGGAATTTAGGCACACGCGGTGTTTATGAATTGATTCGAGTTCCTCTAAATAGAGAATAAACTATATCATATGCGGTGAATTTTTACTGAAAAAATGGTCAATTTTTATCATTAGTAATTCTCAATTCCTGATTCCCTGTTGACTTTTCAAAACTAAGACTTGGTTAATTTGGTTTAATAAGTCTTCCATTGAAGCCGATCGAGGCAAAATTTGGGTAGCGATCGCACCAACAACATTTTCTAATTTTTGTTGGTTTGAATTTTGCGGTGTTAATTCTACCTCATTCGCATTCAATCTTTGATCGAGTACTAAAATCGGTGGCAAATTGAACGGCAGTTGCCTCATTGCTTTCAGCGCTGAGTACACCTCTTTTTGGATCGTAGAATCGCTTAAGCAGATCAGTAGTAAGTCAACACTTTGGTGACGAATTTGTTGTAGTAGTTCTGCCCAAGATCGAGCCATTGCCGCTTTAAAACCTGCTGTTTGGAGGTACTGAATCAAAGCTTGAAACCACTCGCATCCGCGAGAGATAGTCAAAGGCTTTAAACCTGGATGGGAATACGAGTTCTCCTCGACATCAATATTATTTGATTTTTTTTCTGATTTATAATCTTTTATCTGCTTGCGACTTGCTTCTGGTAAATCGGGCAACATTGAGAAATCTGCTACTAGAATATTAGGTGGACAGGATACACCAGCAGCAATTTGCAGTACTGACAGTAAAGCATTTGTTTTCTCGCCATTACTTTTGTCTGTATTAAGTTGTGTTAAGCAAGGAAATACGGACAACTTAGGCACGAGGGAAGCTGCTTGAGTCGTTGCAACATTACAAGTAACAAGTGGTAAAGCCACTAATCGGGGGTACTGACTGATCTGTTGCAGGTAAACAGCGGCTAAAGGCATTTCTGCATCTAGCAAAACGACATCAAATTGCCAAACCCGAGCCATAAGTTCTGCCTGTTCCAAGTCATCCACTTCTATAACACGGTGTTTTTGAAGTGATAAGTGCGAATTTAGGGACTCACATTCTGGACCAATTAATCTCAGAATGCTCAGAGGAGTATTGGAAATTACTTTACTATTGTCTGACTTTTGCCGCTTACCTTCTGGTGTAGTACATAAATTTTCTAGAAGCTTAGTTAAGACATGATGCTGCACTGGCAAGCTCAAGAAACCATCTGCTCGATTCGTAGATGCTTGCTCCTTTTCAGCGCCTGTAGCCGTCACCATGACAGGAATGTGGCGAGTTGCGGCATCAGACTTAAGTAAGGTTAGCACATCCCAACCTGATAGCAATGGCAGCAACGGATTGAGGAATATAGCTTTGGGTTGTAAGCGACGGGCTTTTTCTACTGCCTCACATCCGGAGCGGGCAATAACGACTCTATAACCCAAGCCTGTGAGTTGTTCGGTCAAATCTTCGATATATCTAGCAACTGCCTCAACAACCAAGACCAAGCTATTATACTGAGTTTCAGGAGTAAAGATTTGCATTGAAGAGTGGATGGGCAGAGGAGAATTTGACTTGACAATCTCCCTAACTTCCTTGGTTTCCTGCTCTCCTGCTCTTTTCTGTGGGGGACTAGGTGGTAAGAGCAGTGTAAACTGAGTGCCTTTACCTTCACGAGACAAGAAGCTGACATCGCCACCGTGGAGGCGAGCTAAAGCCCTCGTTAACACCAATCCTAAACCTGTTCCTTCATACTGGCGGGTGAGAGGATTTTCCAGTTGTTGAAATTTTTGAAATATTAAATGCTGCTGGTGTTCGGGAATACCAATACCTGTATCCCAGAC
>JAQYWP010000317.1 GCA_029379285.1 Rhizonema sp. PD38 | reverse complement strand
ATTTTTTGAGTTTCAAAATGGCGATTAATATTGTATTTTTTTCAAAATGAGAATTGCTGTATTGAATCAATTTGTATTGCCGTTTTCTTTATTGAGGCATCAGCAACGGTTTCAATCACCGATTTCTCGTGCGTTTGAGCAGGTGTTAGTGCAGGAATATGAGGCAGTCTGTGAGTCTAGACAAGAGTAAGCGTAACGGTTAATCAGTCTTGATGAAAAAGTAAACCGTTATGCTCAAACCTATCAGAATAATGAAGCTGCGTACTAATTTGGGTTCTATCCGACGAACGTAGTATACTCCCCAGTAACCGCCAAGCAAACTTCCACAAGACATTAAAATCGCATATTGCCAAGCGATCGCACCCGCAATCATAAAGGCAAGCATTGCAACACTATTGATACAAGCATTGAGCGTCGTTTTGAGGGCATTCATCGCATGAACATTTTTCATTCCCATGATGCTAAAAGTTGCCAGCATCAAAATCCCCGAACCACCCCCAAAGAAGCCACCATAAGTAGCGATCGCAAACTGTAGCAGCCCGAAAACCAGCATTGTCAAAGGTGAATATTTGGATGAAATTGGACGATGTCTTTGGAACGATGTTGCAATTAATGGGTTTAACGCAAACAATGCCGTTGCAATCAGCAGTAAATAAGGCACGAGCTTGGTAAATAGGGTTTGTGGCGTGTGCAACAGCAGTAGTGAGCCGATTGCTCCACCGATAATGCTAACGCCCATCAGAACCCAATATTGTTGACGTTGAATTAAGAGTTCATTACGGTAAGCACGAATGCTTGCCAAATAACCCACCCAGGTAACCGTGTTGTTTGTTGCGTTTGCATTAATAGGTGTTAAACCTGCAAACAACAGGGCAGGAAATGAAATAAAACTACCGCCCCCAGCGACTCCATTTAGGGCACCTGTAAGCAGACTTACGCCGAATAGTAAAAGTGGCTGAGACAAAAGAGTCAGAGTTGTCATTTAAAGCCTCTAAGCTTAATCAAATAAAAGGAACCGATCTGCACTTTAAGGGGCGGCTCCCATTTAAACAAATGCTTTTTGCTATCCAAACGATTGCTTAAATCAATTGGATAAGAGATAATAAGTCATCATAACTACTCTAAGCACTGTGTACTCAAGAGAGTTGAGGATATACAATGTAAATACGCAGTGGGTAAAAACGGACATGCTTGTCATTGGCGGTGCTACGGCGAGGATAACAGCAGGCATCAACGCAAAATAAGCGAATCATCCGTTCCGGTGAGCAAGTAAACTTGCCTTATGTGTTTTACCGCCTTCGCGCGACTGAGTTAATTTGGAAAAAATTGACAATAATTTAAATCTAGAGCTTCTATCAATGCCTATCTACCATTCAATTGGTAAACAATAGACATC
Source organism: Rhizonema sp. PD38 (assembly GCA_029379285.1). Taxonomy (GTDB): domain Bacteria; phylum Cyanobacteriota; class Cyanobacteriia; order Cyanobacteriales; family Nostocaceae; genus Rhizonema. The sequence continues at coordinate 7,063 of JAQYWP010000317.1, read as the reverse complement.
TCCAGTTCCGGACGTAGGGGCGTTCGCCGCGACTGCGTTCTGTGTAGAATACGGCTTTCCTCGCCCCTACCCTCAGAATTTAACGAACGCATCATTAATTTTCACGAACTTAGTTTAAATATACAAAAACTCGTATTCCCGATCATACGGATTGTTAAGAGTGGCACTCCCAGATTACCGATATAAAATTTGAAGCCATCACGACTCAACAGACTACACTCTGTTACAATGCAGATTGGCAGCATTCGTTCTCAGTCTTTGCGCTACTGCCCATCCAGCCCTTCAAACCTTTATTCGTCCGCCTAAGACTGACGCCGTGACAGGCGACAGGCCGATGTTGTTTCTGGAGTTCTATGTCTTTTTCTACTCTCGGCTTGTCCAATGAAATTATCCGCGCCGTCACTGAGCGAGGGTACACTGAACCCACACCAATCCAGATGCAGGCGATTCCTGCCGTATTGTCGGGGAGCGATTTGCTAGCAGGTGCCCAAACCGGCACTGGCAAGACTGCTGGTTTCACCCTACCGCTTCTGCATCGATTGTCGGCTGACAAAAGCGTCAAAGGCAGTAAAAGTGAATACCCGCCAATCCGGGCGTTGATTCTCACTCCAACTCGCGAACTCGCTGCACAAGTCGAGGAAAGCGTGCGCGAGTACGGAAAGTACCTGAAGCTGAACACGATGGCGATGTTTGGCGGCGTCAGCATTAATCCGCAAAAACGGCTTTTGAAGGGTCGCGTGGATATTCTGGTTGCTACCCCAGGGCGACTGCTAGACCATGTGCAGCAGGGCACAGTGAAGCTGTCGCACATTGAGGTTTTGGTGTTGGATGAAGCGGATCGGATGCTGGACATGGGTTTTATTCATGATATCCGCCGTATTCTCTCGCTCCTGCCTAAACAGCGACAGAACTTGCTATTTTTCGCGACCTTCTCGGACAAACTCAAGGCGCTCGCAGCAGGACTGCTCAACCACCCGAAGACTATTGAGGTGGCACGCAGCAACGTTACAGCCGACACGGTGGTGCAGAAAGTTTACCAGGTAGACCGTGACCGGAAGCGCGAATTACTTACTCACCTGATTCGGCAATACAACTGGTATCAAGTGCTGGTGTTTACACGCACTAAATATGGGGCTGACCGTCTGGTTAAACAGTTGACTGAGAACCGCATTCAAGCACTGGCAATCCACGGTAACAAGAGCCAGTCGGCGCGTACCCACGCTCTGGGAAAGTTCAAGAACGGCAGCCTACAGGTACTGGTGGCAACGGATGTTGCTGCTCGGGGTCTCGATATCAGTGAATTACCGCATGTGGTCAACTTCGATCTGCCGAATGTAGCGGAGGATTATGTTCATCGCATTGGTCGCACTGGCCGCGCTGGGGCGTCAGGTGAAGCAGTATCGCTGGTGTGCGTCGATGAATACCAGCTGTTGGCAGATATCGAAAAACTGATTGGGCAGCAGTTGCCATTAGAAGCGATCGCTGGCTTTAAACCCAACTCCACAACCAAGCCCGAACCAATTCAAGATGGACGCAAACAAAAACCCAGACGCGGGCTTGACAAGCGGAAGGCTCACTCTACCGATAAACCCCAAGCACCAACATCAGCTAAAAAATCGGCAAAGCGAATTGTGGCAGGTGGCAACAAGTCAGGTACACGAAGAGGAGTATCGCGCCGTTCCGCTAAACGCTCTAGCTAATCCACGTTTTTAAGGGTGGGAGCATAGCAGCATAGCTGAAACAAGTTTTAGAAGCCTTTAGAACGGCTATGACAAATCGATTTTTTGATTTTTTGACTCATAATAGTGACGTATTTACTGCTTATAAAGCTAGTTATGGCTACATTTGAACTTAATTTTTGTTTAAGTTACAATAAAGCTTTTGTACTAAAAATGGGACAAAAAACAAAAAAGTTAGTGGAATGTTATTCACTACTACTCCGTGAGAGTAATGAATAACATTTCTCACAACTTTTGAGAAATCAAAAATCAACAACTAAGCGTTAAAAAAGTGACTTTAGGTGTAAGAATTGAGTCATCAGAATCAAATTGTCAGAAGAGTTACTGAATCAGGAGAACATTTGATAAAATGAATATACCAATAATGATATGTTCCAGAGCAATTCTGAATTCTGTACAGGCAGGTTTTATCAGATCACTTACCCACTCCAAAATCAATCGATCAAACCTGCCCCTACGACTGGGTGCTGAATCCTTACCTTTAGAATATGCAGAAATTATGCATATTGTTGAGTTTGTTGGCTAGGTAATTGCGCTTGGTTGTAGCCATTTTGGGGCAGACACACTGGCGGTTTAGCTGAGACTTCTGGCTTGAGGTATAAGTCAGGTGCTAAGTAGATAGGTAGTTTCTGCTCAAGAGCAGGAGTAGGACTTATTGACACTATTGGATTAATGACGATGGGTACGTTCAATTTAATGCCAACTGTGAATTCGCAATAAGAAGTGTAAGAGTTGTTTTCGCTGGTAGACATAAGTTTCTCCTTGTGTTTATTAACAAATTGTTTAGATTAAAGGCTAAGCTTTGTTTGCTCTGCCTCTATGTCTTAATAGGTGCAAGTACTTTTAACTTATGCACTAATAAACTAAAAGATTTAGAACAGTTTTTTGTTTTTTATCTTGATCATGCTTGAGCGCCTTAACTGAACCGTATTGAATTAGAAGCGGCGGCATCCTGGACGAAACATTCTCGCTTAATGCAGTCCCAAATTTACGCGAATTGTGATTTGGTCACACCCTGAGTTGGGAATATCCAGCAAGGGAAGTAAGTCTTATAGTGATTTCTGTTGCTCCGATAGTGCATAAGTTGAATTTCCTTGCATCTATTTAGAATTAGAAGGAGAGCAAAAATGTGACTGAGCAGAAACTACCTATCTACTTAGAGCCTGATCTGTACCTCAGATCTGAAGTGTCGGCAACGCCACCCGTGTGCCTTCTCTAAAATAGCTACAACAGACAGTCTTTGCCAGCTTCACAGAGGTGCAACCTTCTACATAACCGAGATAGTCAACTTTTTGAAGCTTAGTTGTTGATAAAAGGCTTTCTTATCACTCTTACTCAAAGTGGTGAGATTCCTTCGCACTACATGTGTGTGTTTTTGTCTTAACTTTTTAACTACAAAAACTTTATTCTTTTATTGAAACTTATGTCTACTTTTAGTAAACCAATGTGCCACAGAGAAGGAAACAAAATTCGTGTCTCGATCATGTTAAAAGTGCCTATCGACCTCGATCTAGAGTTGTTGGGGATGCCGCCCACATCCTCTAGCTCCGTCTTGGATAGCCTAACAGGAGATTCGGAGTTGGGGGTGGAGATTAGTGGGGAGGGTGAAGCCGACTGTTATGAAAATGTTCGGGCTTTATCCAATCAACTAGTAGCTCAGCTATTGCAAAATCGTCAGATTGAAACCACGTCTCCCCAAACCCAACATGAGCAAGACAACTTAGGAAATCAACCTGAAGGTACAGCTAAAGCAAAGCGTAGCATGAATACCTGGTTTCCTTCTTCAGAAAAAGCAGCGCGACAACCAGTTACAGCGAAGGAAATACTGGAAAAAACACGGCAACCTTTATCAAATCGACCATTAGATCAGCCATCGGTTTCCCCAACATCCCCGGACATGGTTGAGTTGACTGAGAAAATCCAGAGAGTTCCACTTCCTACTTTGGGAGAAGGAAGCCCTATTTTTTCTGAACAAGGTCGCACACCACCATCTGAGAAAAAACTTACCGGACACTTATTAGACTCATTCAACAATGGTTTAACCTTAGCTGTTAATGTAGTAGGAACAGTTTTGTTTCTGGGCAAACTCGCTAACTATACTTGGGAGTAAATTGAGAAAAAAGTTCAATTTATGATCGTGCGTCACAATAATTTCTAATCGTCAAGTGAAGCCATATCGCTGGTGTCCGTCGATGAATACCAGCTGTTGGCGGATATCGAAAAACTGATTGGGCAGCGGTTACCATTCTTAAGCGATCGCTGGCTTTAAACCCAACTCCACAACCAAGCCCGAACCAATTCAAGATGGACGCAAACAAAAACCTAGACGCGGACTTGATAAGCGGAAGGCTCACTCTACCGATAAACCTCAAGCACCAACATCAGCTAAAAAATCGGTAAAGCGAATTGTGGCAGGTGGCAACAAGTCAGGTGCTTGTTCGGGAGCATCGCGCCGTTCTGCTAAACGCTCTAACTAATATATCATATTACTAAAAGGGTACTGCGACCAAACTTTGTTATGGTCGTAGGAGAATTTTGGGATCATAAAGAAACGTCCACCCATCTAATTGGTGGACAAATAATTTAAATCAGGAGCTTCTACCAATGGCTATCTACGATTCAATTGGTAAACAATATACAAAAACTCGTATTCCCGATCCTCGGATTGTCAAGACGATAATCAACTTACTCAATCTACCACAAGGTAGTATTATTGCTGACATTGGGGCTGGCACTGGTGGTTACACTCAAGCCCTAGCCAACCAAGGATTTTCTGTTTACGCTATCGAACCATCATCAGTAATGCGTAAACAAGCACCAGAACATCCACATGTCAAATGGTTCACTGGATATGCAGAAGCTCTCCCTTTGCCAGATAAATCTGTTGATGCAGTAATAAGTATCCTGACAATCCATCATTTTTCTAATTTAGAAAAATCCTTTCAAGAAATGCATCGAATTGTTAAGTCTGGTGCAATTCTTTTGTTAACTTTTGATATTAGACTGGCTCAAAAAATCTGGCTTTATGATTATTTTTCTTGGCTTTGGGAAGATGCACTACGATTTCTACCGCTTAATGAACTTACAAGTTTAATACAGGCAAATACCCAAAGAAGTGTTGAAGCTTCCTCTTTAATGTTACCCTACGATCTATCCGATCTATTTGCCGCAGCAGCTTGGAGGCGTCCTGAGTTGTATCTTCAACCAGAAGTACGTGCAGGCATATCATCTTTTGCTTTGGCTGATCCCAATGTGATTGAATCTGGAGTAAAGTCTCTCAAAGCAGATTTAAGTAGTGGGCAATGGGATGCAAAGTATGGAGAAATTTGTTCCTTGACGGAAATTGATCTGGGTTATCGTTTCCTGCTTTGCAACAAGCGCAAACTATAGTAAGCAATTAGGAATTTGCTCTTGTTGCTTGTTGCGGAATATCCTCTAGGAGCCACAATCCCAAGCTTTTATCTCGATACAAAACACCGGACTCGCTACATTGCTCATTAATCAGGCATAAAGGGGTGGGAAAATTGAAAGGTGGTTTCTCCAAGTTTAGTAAACGCCAGTCCCCTGTTTTGATATCTTCGTTTTCGTCACAATCGGGGAAAGTCGTTGTTAGCAGATAAGTAATCTGGCTCCTTTTAATGTTATTGAGAGCAGAGTAAATATCTGCTATGGAAAAATGTACAAAGCAGTCTCGACATAATAATAGGTTTGCTCTCGGTAGAAGCTCGCTTGTCAAATCCAGTGTCACAAACTCATATCTTTGGCAATACGGCTTAAGCCGTTGCAACGTGTTGTACCGCTTCTGGTTAAGAGCGATGAGTTCGGGTACAATATCTGCGCCTATGTAACGTGAAATTGGCAAGTCTACAAACTGCATCCAACTGAAGTCTCCACACGGTAGGTCAAGGAGTACGTCCACCTGTAATGTCTTAAGTAGTGCTGGAAGTTCATCTTCGATCTGTTGCGTTTGCCTCCTAGCAGCTCCTTCTCCCGAAACTGAATCAGCTCCACACCAGTGATTTGTTTGGAAGATGTGGCTGAATGTGTCTGCAAGCAAAAAGGTTATACCTTTAGATGCCAGCTTCTCAAAGTAGTAAGGATCGAAAGGGACGTTGTCTCGCCGTTTATTCATAAGATGTATTTAATTGCTCACAGTTCACTCAAGTCCAACTCTTGCCAATACCTGCCTTGGAGCGCCAAAGCAATTGCTTATCTTTATATTCTATCCAACTTTCATTAATTCGTTGACAGTTTGCATTTCAGTAATCAGCACAAGAAGCAAGCTCTGAAAAATCAGGTACTCATCATCAGAAACTCATTGACTTTTGAAACAATAAATGTGATAGCAAAAGCCAGAAAAGAATAGGCGATCGCCACCTCAAGAGAGAAAAAGTATAGAATCGATTTATGGTATATCTGTAAAAATTTGATTTCTTGGATTGGTGTGATGGCTTCATCGCAGTTCTAGAAGAAGTGGGCTTTCTTTTCATTACTGTAAATTGACTTAATGTAGAGGTGTATTCTGTGGGAAAGGTAGTTAGCGGATGATTGACCCAATCAATATTGAATTAGCTAGTTATGCCTCATGGCCTGCCTTCGAGCAGATTAATTATTTTGGTTGGATTCTGCGTTTTGCTAACGGACACAGTAAACGCGCCAATTCTGTCAATCCACTTACGCCTATGAATGCCAACTTGCCTGCGATGATTCGTTATTGTGAGTCTTTTTACAGAGAACGCTCACAATCTACCATTTTTCGGCTACTATCATTTGTCGATAACTCAACATTAGATTGCTATCTTGCCGAAGCAAAGTATGCCTACATTGATCCCTCACTTGTACTTTATCAAAAGTTAGACTCCATCTATAATCATTCAGTGTCTTTAATTGCAGCGGATCGGGAATCATGGGTGCGTACCTATTGTGAGATTGCGGGGATCAATCTAATTGCTCAGAAAAATCACATCAAAATCCTGAGCTTAGTTCCTTCTCCATGTCTTTTCGCCGTTCTTAAAGAAAGTGGTCAGGCTGTAGCCTGTGGGTTAGGTGTTGTTTACGATAGTTATTTTGGCATTTTTGATATCGTTACTCGGCTTCAGGCTCGCAACAAAGGACACGGAACGAGATTACTGACAGATATGCTTTCATGGGCACGACAGACGGGAGCGCAACATGCTTACGTTCAAGTAATGGCACAAAATGCTTCAGCTATACATCTCTATGAAAAATTAGGATATCGTCGCATTTATGACTACTGGTATCGCATAATTAGGGTCTGCTGAAAAAGTCAGAAAGAGCAAGATAGGGATTAATTTAGTTGCTCA
>JAQYWP010000316.1 GCA_029379285.1 Rhizonema sp. PD38 | reverse complement strand
GCTTGTTTCTGGCATCCCTCTTTAGAGAGTACCCAGATTGCACTGGCGATTACTACAGTATTTTATCGTTCCGCATGGCGCTATGAAGATCGGGCTTACCGACGGATTTTTCTCGATACGGGACATATCTTGGGGAATATTGAGTTAGCTAGCGCAGTCACTTCCTATCGCCCTCATATCAACCGCCGCGATCGCTTTAAGTGTGAAAATAATTCAGATAATTGGTATTTGTGGTGATGATAAGGTGAAAGCGAAAAGTTGGTACTGGTGTCTAAAAATTGCTATCTTAGTGTTTGTTAGCAGTGCATCGGCTGTTTTTGATCGTTATGCATCCGCTCAGATTGTCCCTGACGCCACTTTGAGCAAAGAACGTTCTCAAGTCACGCCTCAAGGTGTAAGAGACTTAATTACAGGGGGGGCAGTTCGAGATACCACCCTATTCCATAGTTTTCGCGAATTCAATGTCAACAACGGACAGCAAGTTTATTTTGCTCCTCCTAATGGCGTTACCAACATCTTCACTCGGGTGACAGGCAGTAATATCTCACGGATATTCGGCACCTTAGGAGTTAATGGTGGTGCGAACCTATTTTTCATGAATCCTAACGGCATTATTTTTGGTGCCAATGCAAGGCTAGATCTACGTGGCTCGTTCACGGCAACTACAGCAAATCGTATAAATTTTGACAAATACACTTTTAGTGCCAATAACCCAACAACGCCGCCGCTACTGAAGATAAATGTAACTCCAGGTTTACAGTATGGAGCTATTGATCCAGAAGGACAAATTCGCAGCGAAGGAAATTTATCAGTTGGACAAGATTTAAATCTGATTGGTGGCAATTTAAATTTGCAAGGACAACTGGGAGCGGGTCAAAATATAAATGTAGTCGGTGATACGGTAAATATACGAGATAGTACGAATAAGCCATTCATTGCCACAGCGGGACGGAACTTGCACTTGCAGGGGAATCAAACTGTTAATATCTCTGCCCTCAATCACCCAAATAGTGGCTTCAATGCGGGTGGCGATCTGGTGTTAGAGTCATTTAATCCCGTGCTTGGTGATGCTCGATTCACAGTCGGTGGTAGTTTGAGCATCAAGCAACCTGATGGCAACTTGGGAAACTTAGTCAGTCCTAATGACCCCATAATTCAAGCAAGTGGCGATGTCACTTTCGACACATACTCTGGGACTTCTCTGCATATTTTGGCAGGGGGTGCTATCAATATTAATAATATTACGATTACAGGTGCAGATACAACTGGAAATACAATTAACCCAACTACCATACCGACACAAACCAATATCACTCTGTCAGATGGTACGCCTGTTGTCGTTAATGGGACGGCTCGACCAACTTTAGATCTAAGGGCAGGTACCACTGCTGTAGTAAACTCAGGAACTAGTGGCAGTAATTACACAACGTTGACCCCTGTTAAGAACACCACTGTGGCAACAAGTGCGAACATCACCATAGGCAGCATTACTGTCAGCGCTCCGAATGGACAGGTATTGTTAACAAATCAGTATCAGCCCAACACCTTATCAACTGGCAACATTCAAGTGAACTCAATTGATACTAGTAGCACTGTCGGTAGGGGTGGGGATATCTTGCTCGACTCGAGAAATAATATTATACTACCGCCTTCTGGCTTGCTGAGTTCTTCTTCTGGTGCTGGTAATTCTGGCAACATCACTTTGATAGCGAATAATGCAATTTCTGTTGCCAATAATGCTACCATTCGGAGTAGTACATTTCCTAATGGATTTGGGAATGCAGGCAACATTAATGTCACAGCCCAATCGCTATCTCTTGATAGCGGTGCTGTCCTATCAGCTACAACCTTAGCACTCGGGAATGCGGGTGAGATTAACATTAATACCCGTGATGCTGTGTCGCTAGGTACTACGGCTAATATCTTTAGCTTAATAGGTGTTGGGGCAATGGGTAATGGAGGTGATATCAATATCAACACTCGCTCTTTAACTCTAAGCAATGGGGCACAGGTAGCAACTGGTGTCCTCGGCAATGGGAATTCTGGAGATTTACGGCTTGTAGCTCATCAGATAGAACTGATTGGTCCGGAACCTGGTAGTACGTTGCCTACTACCGGTTTGTTTACAAGAATCAACCTAGGAGCAACGGGCAAGGCAGGAAATGTGAGCGTCGAAACTGACAGCCTCGCAGTCCGCTCTGGGGCACAGATAGGATCTGGTGTTGCTGGCAATGGAAATGGAGGAGATGTGCAGATTGTAGCTCATCAGATAGAACTGATGGGCACCTCACCAGACGGCCAGATTCCTGGCGGTTTGTTTACGAGAATCAACCCAGGAGCGACGGGCAAGGCAGGAAATGTGAGCGTCGAAACTGACAGCCTCGTAGTCACATCTGGGGCAGAGGTATCAACTAGTACAGGAGGCAATGGGAATGGAGGAGATTTGCAGCTTGTAGCTCATCAGATAGAACTGATTGGCACCTCGCCAGATGGTCAATATCCTAGCAGTTTGATTACCTCAGCAGACATTGGAGCCAGTGGGAATGGGGGTAATTTGCTCCTTGATACTGGGCGTCTGACTGTGGCTGATGGGGCACAAGTATCCACGAGTAGTTTCGGTGCAACTTCTGCAGGCAACTTGACGATTAATGCACCACAACTATTGATTCGCGATCGCTCTCAAATCCGAGCCACTAGCCAATCAGGGAACGGTGGAAATCTCACTATAACAGCGCCTAATTTCTTGCTGTTGCGCAACTTCAGCAATATCTCAACCAGTGCAGGACTAGAAAACGCAGGTGGTGATGGTGGTAACATCAACATCAATGCAGGATTTGTGCTCGGCTTTCCTCTTGAAAATAGCGACATTACCGCTAATGCCTATCGGGGGAGAGGCGGCAACATTAATATCACTACCAATGGGATCTATGGGATACAATACCGCCCCCAAACTACCGCTTTAAGTGACATTACCGCCAGTTCTCAATTTGGCATTAATGGTACAGTCAGTTTGTTTGTCCCAGAAATTGACCCAACTACTGGATTAACTCAATTACCTTTTGCTATAATTGACCCGGCAAATCAAATTATCGCAGGCTGTCCAGCTGATCGCGACGCTCGTTTTGTTGTCACCGGACGGGGTGGTATACCAGAAGATCCCAGACAAACGCTTCTTGGTCAAGTTGTCATGCAAGATTTTCGCTCTCCTGATGTTAGAAGCTATTCGGCTCAAAATATCCCACTTCCCAATTCTCCTTTACAAGAAGGGGGTAACTTCCCGCAGTTAGGAGCAAATGTTGCCGCCGCTCCTCCATACTCCCCAATAGTAGAAGCAAAAGGGTGGGTTATGGATCAGCTTGGTAATGTGGTATTAGTAGCTAATCAGCCCAATTTCAGCCGCAGTTCTTCGAGTGACGAGGTGACTTGTGGCAGTTTTAAACGGTGATGGGCATCGTTCATAGAAACCAAAGGCGGAAGCCCACGAAGATGACAGAGAAATCTCCAATTTCTCTGTCATCTGTGCTTTAGGCGTCAATAAATTCAGTTGAAATCTGCTTCATTTAAGCAAAGCCTCTCCACGTCGATAGAGTTCTTGAGCGTAGTCTGTCCAAGTTCCTTGTCCCCAGTACCGGAAACAGCTTGTTTGGAGTAGTAAGTTATACAGTAATGCTTCCTGGTAGTCAGAACGCTGAGTTACCGAAGGATCTTGCTGTACCAAAGAGTCATATTTTTCATGAAACAAGACGCTGAGTTTCTTCATTGGAGTCAAGACATTTTCATAGCCTTTCACCCAACTCAAATCATTCGTCCAAGAAGCACCATCCATGTGGAATTGATGATCGGTTTCTTTTAAGGAAGCGATCGCCTTTTCTACTGCATCTGAAGTCACATTATCTGAGTCAACTTGCTGCCAAATTTTGTGTTGATTAACTGCTTGACATGCGGGATAATCATCTGGATTCACACCTGCCGCTTCAATCAGTTCCAGATATTCAGTCCCGTTGAGCCCCACTACACCAGTACCACCACTCTCATCACGGATTTGATGCCACACTCTCACTAAATCGCGGGGATATTCGTTCATCATCACGCCGCCATTTTCCCCATCGGCAATTTGAGTTACTAATGAAGGAACACTCACATTTCCAATTTGCTGCTTACCCCGTCCTTTTGCTTCAAAATACGGTTGCATTTGAGCGACTAGTTTGGTATCAGAACCCTGAGTTTTGATTAATGCTGTGATGCTGATAGTTTCACCTTGAGAATTGCGGGCAATCAAACGGTTCGGGATATACTTATCATCATGGTGTAGCCCGGAACCATCCAGACGCTCTACCGAATGTTCTTGCACCATCAACCAACGATACCCGCATTCAGTGAGAGCTTTGATATATTCAAATAGAGTATCTGGGTGATTGGGCAAGTGCATTTCTGGGGGAGAAAAGCCTTTCACTCGCTTGAGGGCATCATAGCCAAAAATAGCGGCAAAGTAATGTTGCCACGCTTGGATATGAAGTTTTATATCGGGAATTGGGGTAGAAGGAACAACCGCATGACTCCACATCGTCCCAAGTACTTCTACGTAAGGCTGATACTGAGGATCACAGATAATACGCTTAAGATTGTTGAGGATGTCGTCGCGTCCCATTTGCCGCAATCCCCACAACAGATTACCTGAATATTCGAGCATGATCCGAGGATTGCAACCTTCAGAAATCAGTTGAGGAATAAAATCGCCCATACGACTGTAGCACCAGGCAAAAGCTTCGGCATTATGGTTATCCCCTTCATTGGGATGTTCAAACATATACTGAAGATTGCTGATGAGTTCGCCGTTCGCACCTGCTGGGATCGTGGGTTGATGCATGTGGAGGGCACAGGCAAACCCAGCTTTTATATTTTCTAAGCGAAGATTGGTTTTAGGCAAAAATACGGGGTGATTTTGCTGAACCACCGCCCTGATATCTGCTTCCCAACCGCAAATATTTGGTAATCCCGATCTGAGTTCTACCAATGCGGGGGAGTTGAGCGAGGATGTTGCTGTCATAACAGTCTCCTTGAGAAAGAGCGTTTTAGGCGATCGCCTTTTTTGACTGAGTTCGAGGTGTAGGGATATTTAACGATATTTTTTGGCTCAGTCACAGCCGTATTCTGACTTTACACCTTAATAGTTACAATTTCCTAACTTTAATTATGTGTTTTCCAGAGCATACGGCGACTTCTATAACCCATCTTTGCAGGAGTTGTGAACCATCTTCTATTTTTTCTGGTAGGGAATACGCCCTAACCCATGTCCATATTTACTAGTGTTACGCATTGCCTACCCCTGTCAAAGCTCTCAGACTTTTTAGAGAAGTATGAGAGCTTTACTGTATCAAGGAATCAATATATTTAATTTGATTTTATTGCCAAAAGTGTTTTTTTAAGCAAGAAACCTTTTGAGAAGACTCATTATAATTGAGTTCACCTAAAAAAAGGCTTTCTATTGAGAGTTATTTGGAGAAAAAATGTGAATAAAGATTACTCAGTAAAATGGTGGGCTGCCTTTATCAGTATTACTATTATCGAAGCAATTTTGTTATACATGCTCATTTCCAGACAAGCTTCCGAGCTAATTGTAGTAGCAATTATTGCTATTGCATTTTTACTGTTTCTCTTTCCGAAAATTGAGGATGTTCTTTTATTAACATTTGATCGAGGTAGGCTCGAGACAAAGCTTAATTCAATCAACAAGAAAGTGGCAACAAACAAGACAAGAATTGATAAATATTATGTGTTGGCGATACCTAAACAAATGTACGAGACTCTCAAAAAACTGGCATCGAATACCTATGGTCCTTATCAAATGAGTGAAGTTCTAGAAAGAGATGTTTATCACCTTCGAGATATAGGTTATATAGACGCAGGGAGAATTCGTGATATTCCCTATGAAGGTACTAATCTTTCTACATACGTGAAAATAACAGATGCTGGTAAACAATTTGTAGAGATGCGTAAAAGTATAGAGGAAGAAAACAGTAAATAGCAACGAAAAGACTTTGCACGTCTGCTCCAATGACTTGTTCTGCTGCGTCATTACGTATCGAATTCAACAGCTTATTCATATTTGCTCCCACTCTTTTCTCTACCGTTGGTTCTGAAAATTAGCATAACGCAAGCAAACGAAAATGAAACATTTGTTTTTTAAGCATCCATCAATTTGGTCCCCATTTTTTGATAGCTTCAACGCTTGACACGATAGGCTTTTTAGGGAATGAAACAGCCCTGCTCAGAATTAGAGGTGTAGAATGAAATCAGTACGAGGCTTTCAAAAGTCTAACCATTAAACTTCTTTGGAAGTTGAAAACAATGAAATGATATTATATGATGTCCGTAAAATCACCCATAATAAAAGAACCCTCCCCGCTTGCGGGGAGGGGAGACAAAGCACAGCTTTGGCGGGGTGGGGTTCAAAAGAAATTAAGGTTAATTTACCAGACATGATATTACTTGCCTTCTTTCGGTTATGCTAACTGTGTTTAAAGTAACAGCATATGAAAAAAATTTTGTTCCTTTGCACGGGCAACTACTACCGCAGTCGCTTTGCTGAACAGCTTTTTAATCACTTAGCTATTCAGCAAAAGTTAGACTGGGAAGCTGATTCACGCGCTTTGGCTTTAGAAAAAGGTACAAAAAATGTTGGAGCAATATCTTGGTATGCAGTTACAGAACTCTTAGTCAGAGGCATTACTTCTCAGGGTAACGATCGCTATCCCCAACAAGCAGCCCAAGAAGATTTCCAAACAGCGAATTTGATTGTTGCTTTAGATGAAACCGAACATCTACCACTGTTAAAAGAACGTTTTCCTCAGTAGTTGGACACTGTTCAATATTGGTCAATTCATGACGCACACATTACTCTTCCCCCTATAGCATTGAGACAGTTAGAGAAAAAAATAGTGCAGCTTGTAGAGCAGTTAAGTAAGTCGGTATAAATAAATGAAAGTTCGTAGTAAGCGCTTACTACACTAGAATTCCCTAAACTTTACTTTTCTTTACGTAAAGTCTGCCGGGGGAAGCTTCCCAAGGGCTGTAGCTTTACATAATTATGTTTTTTACCGCCGACCTACTTAGCATTTCCTAATGCTGAAAAATAAGTTACTTATCTTTCAGATACTCTTTACAAGAATTTCCAGTTCAGAAGGCAGAAGTACCAAAATGCCGATGGATTTTTTTGTTACGCTTTTTTTTCGGCTTCAACTTCAAGCATTACCATAGCTACATGAACATAACCTTCTCTATCTATTGGTACTTTCGCAATATATTTTGTAGATATTAGTTCAATAAATTGTTCCCTTTTTTCTTCTGGTACTCTTTCTATATAAGGCATCCAAGTTGTCCGAATCCACCCCTTAAACATTTCCTTTCCAGCATGAGTCACATCTTTGGGAATAAGTTCTATACGATTTATTTGAAAGCAAGATGACAATAACATTACCTCATACTCTTCGACTCCGAGAAAGCCGTAAGGAAACTCAAAATCTTTAAAATATGACTGCCATTCTGGTAATAACAGTATTTCATCTAAAACAGATATATATAAACTGATACCACCTTTTGCCCCCATTTGAAGGAGTATTTTCCCACCAGGTCTGAGGCTTCTAAATAAACCTTCTATAACTGGTTTATGATTTTTAATCCAATGTAGTACTGCATTTGAAAATACAACATCAAAACAATTTTCAAACAACAAATCACGAGCATCTATTACCTGAAATGAAAGATTTGGATACTGTTCTACTGGATACTGCTTTGTTGCGAGTGTTATCATTGAACTTGAATTATCAATTCCAATCACTGATCCATTACATACCACATTCGATATTTCAACAGTTACTTTTCCATCACCACAACCTAAGTCAAGAACATCTTCTGAGCCGTTAAGAGATAATTTTTCTATAAGTTCTCTCGCCCATTTTTGTTGGATTTGAGAATGTTTTTCATAGTCTTCAGCATTCCAATTATATGTTTGCATAATTTCCTTTTTTTGAGCAGAACTTATATGTATACGTCATCTACAATCGAAAAATAACAAGTGGCTATGTTTCATGTCGATTCATCAGTGTTAATAACTCAGTGGTAAGTTGGCAAATTAAACAGTCTGTGAAATATTCCATAATGATAGGTTGTTGCGTGTATTCGCCCGTTGCCTTTGCCATCGTTTTAGACACTCGCTTTTCGACCAGACTGCGCCAAGTCAGGGATTCCAGGGATTCCAACAGGCTGCTAAGAGAAATTGCCGGGACAATATCTGCTTGCAGTTCAGCGATCGTCATCCATTCGCGGTTGATCGCTAACCAGTACATGATAATCTGCTCTACAGGGGATAACCGCTCAACTTGCTGCTCCAGCAAGCGCCGAATTCCATTAAATACCAGGGTAAGCGCATCTAATTTTGTGCTGAAAAATACAGACTATTTTGCTGAAGTA
>JAQYWP010000315.1 GCA_029379285.1 Rhizonema sp. PD38 | reverse complement strand
GAGAAAAGGCTTTTGGGTGTCAGGTGTCGAAAACATCGCTCAAAGGAATCTTTACTAGTCCTTGTGAGTTCGCGCATAACGTGAAATTCACAAGAACGAATTTATCTGGGTTCCAGGCTCTCGAATTCGCGCATAAAGTGGGTTCTTGTCTAATTTTGGTGCTCAAGACAGAAACGCGTTTTCAGGAAGAGGGCAGGAGACAACTATGCTGAAGGTTTGTAACTATAATAGCAATCCGTGGAGGAATTGGTAAGGCTTAGATTCCCGACTTCTTTAAGAAGTCGGGAATCTAAAAAGGTGTGGAGTTAAATCTCCATTATTTATAAAGATTTTGTGAGTGCCTTTTTACTTGTTATAACGTTTCTTTATGAAGATGCGCCAAATTATTAGCCTGACTTGCCACGCTTTATTTATATAGCCCCACCTACGGGAAAATATAGCGCAGCCTCATACAGAATTGGTATTAAGAGTTGAAGCGATTAGGAAAAAGCGAGTAAAATGTTTGACAACCATCCTTGTGCTGATTGACGCTAATTTACTGAAATGCTGCTAAACAATCGCTATCGATCTGTTCAGACTTTGGGAAGCGGTGGATTTGGTGAAACGTTCTTAGCAGAAGATACCCAAATGCCTTCTCTCCGCCGTTGTGTGATTAAACAACTCAAGCCGATTCACCATAACCCTCAGATTTACCAATTGGTGCAAGAGCGTTTTCAAAGAGAAGCAGCGATTTTAGAAGAATTGGGTGGAAACAGCAACCAAATTCCATCGCTGTATGCCTATTTTCAGTTAGATGAACAATTTTATTTAATTCAAGAGTGGATTGAGGGTGAGACGCTGACGGCAAAAATGCAACAGCAGGGGTTGTTTAGTGAAAGCTTAGTGCAAAAAATATTAATAGATTTATTATCAGTACTGGAATACATACATGGTCAAGGCATTGTCCACCGTGATATTAAACCAGATAACATCATTATGCGGTACAAAGATGGCAAACCAGTACTGATAGATTTCGGTGCAGTGCGGGAAACAATGGGTACAGAGGTGAATTCTCAAGGCAATCCTACCAGTTCTATAGTGATTGGGACACCCGGTTATATGCCAAGCGAACAAGCGATGGGTAAACCAGTCTATGCGAGCGATCTATACAGTTTGGGATTAACAGCTATTTATCTACTGACAGGAAAATCACCGCAAACGTTAGAGACAGATTCTCAAACTGGTGAAATTAATTGGGAGCGAAATACCGTGAGTCCAAGTTTTGCCGCAGTGTTGGATAAAGCGATCGCCTACCATCCACGCGATCGCACCAGAAGCACAAAAGAAATGTTAGAAGCATTGCAGTCTCTTGCAAAGTCAACTATACACACACTAAATTCTCTTCCTTCTCCTACCACTGTTCAACAAAAGACTACCGTTACCCTTTTACCTTCCCATCAAAGTCTAGTAAAAAAAGGAATTCTTTTCAGTGGTTTAATCGCTGGTGCATTAACTAGCGTATTTCTACTGACTCTAATCTCGGTCACGCAGCATTCTCACGTAATTACACCAACACAAGTCTCACAGTCAGTACAATTACCAATCACCACCACAGGAGACGATTATCCTTGGCTGGCAAAAAGAGCAGTTACAGCAGCGGATTTAGAAGATAAAGACAGTTTACAATTAGATATTATGCGAAATTCTATTTTTGCACGTCACGGTCGCCGTTTCAACATTGAAGAGTTACAGAAGTACTTTGACAGTAAACTGTGGTATCACCCTTTGCCGCATTCACCAACTGAGTTTGATAAGTTGAATTTGCTATCAAAATTAGAGCAGCAAAATGCTGCCTACATTGATGCTTATCAAGATCAGCGTAACAAAAGATATTTTCCAAAATAATATGCTTTGGGTACTTCAAGAGCAGCTAGAATTATGGCGATTTAGCTAAATCCTGACAACTGCCAACAGAAGTCAATGGTACACTTGAACTTCAGTCAAGCCATTTAACCAGTGCCTATGGTCCATGTGAAGCGCGTGGAACTCACTAACTTCAAATCCTTTGGTGGTACAACCAAAGTACCATTGCTACAGGGGTTTACTGTCATTTCTGGACCAAACGGTTCCGGTAAATCGAACATCCTCGACTCACTGCTGTTTTGCTTGGGGCTTGCCAGTTCCAAGGGAATGCGAGCTGAGCGCTTGCCAGACTTAGTCAACAATACCCAAATTAGCAAATCACGTTCCACGATTGAAGCAAGTGTCACTGTTACGTTTGATTTGTCAGATTTTGTGCTGGATGAAATAACGGTTGAGAGTACGGATGTAACCAATGATTCGAGTGCGGATACCACAAATAACTCGTCTGTGATATCCGTAGCCAAATTAGGAGAGTGGAGTGTAACAAGAAAACTACGAGTGACTTCACAAGGGACTTACACATCAAATTACTATATTAACGGCGTCCCAGCCACTCTGACAGAGTTACACGAAGAACTTAACAATCTACGTATTTATCCTGAAGGTTATAATGTTGTACTACAAGGAGATGTCACCAGTATTATTTCCATGAACTCACGTGAGAGGCGGGAAATAATCGATGAATTGGCAGGAGTCGCAGCATTTGATCGGAAAATTGTCCAAGCTAAAGAAACTTTAGATGAAGTTAAAGAGAAGGAAGATAGCTGTCGCATTGTCGAGACGGAATTAATCACCCAACGTGATCGCCTCTCTCAAGATCGTGCTAAAGCAGAAAAATACCAAAAACTCAAGAGCGAGTTTCAACAAAAACAATCTTGGGAAGCAGTTTTATCATGGCGTTCAAGACAAGCACAAATTGAAAAGTTAGCGACACAAATTCAACAAGGCGATCTCTCAAGCAGCGAACTCACAACCCAACTCAATACCCTCAACTCAGAAATCGCCCAAAAAACAGTTGATTTGGAACAACTCAACGCCCATGTGAAAGCATTGGGAGAAGAAGAACTTTTGGCGTTACAATCTACCCTTGTAACGAGAGAAGCCGAACGCAAACAACGACAGCGATCATTGAAGGAACTGGAAACAGCTTCACAAGATATAGTTAAGCGTCTAGCTCAACAAGAGCAAGAAATTCAACAACACCAGCATTTGCTACAACAACTTGCAGAACAACAAGTTATAGAGACGCAAAATGGCGCATCTCTACAGCTTGAACGTGATGAGGCGCAACAAGCTTTAGAAAATTCTCGCTCCAGTGCCGCAGAAATTGCTTCTGCCTCGGAAGCTTGGGTACAGCAACAAACAGCTCTCAACCGTCAAATAGAAACTTTACTGCAAACCGTTGAACCACAACGAACAGAACAGGCACAACTGAGAGAACGTTACAACCAACTACAGCAGCAAATTGAAGAGCAAACCCAACTGATTCAAACACTAGAGCCGCAACTTGCCCAAAAACAAGTTGAGTGCAGTCAAATGCAAACAGAATTTAACGCTGCTGATGAACCCATCCAAAACCTAGCCCAAAATCTATCTGCCACAGAACAAGAATTACAAATCCAGCAGGAGACTCAAAAGCGCCTAATAAACGAGCAACGGGAGAAACAACGCTCTTTAGATAAACTGGAGGCACAACTTGCAGCACAACAAGAAGTGCAAGGAACCCAAGCAAGCAAAGTTATCCTGCAATCGGGAATACCTGGTGTTTGTGGGTTAGTTGTGCAGTTGGGACGTGTGGAACCCCGCCATCAACTTGCTTTGGAAACGGCTGCAGGTGGGCGTCTGGGGCATATTGTTGTGGAAGATGATAGCATAGCCGCAGCCGGAATTGAATTGCTCAAACAAAAACGTGCTGGGCGGGCAACTTTTTTACCGCTGAATAAAATTCATGCTGCCAAATTTACTCAAGATGCAACGTTACGATACGCCAATGGCTTTGTCAACTATGCTGTGAATTTAATCGAGTGCGATCGCCGTTACCGAGATATATTCACTTACGTTTTTGGTAACACAGTCGTTTTTGAAAATATCAGTCAAGCACGCCAGCAGTTGGGACTATATCGCATTGTGACTTTGGAAGGCGAATTGTTAGAAACTAGTGGTGCCATGACAGGTGGCAGCAATACTCAACGTTCGGCGTTGCGGTTTGGCACAGGAGAAGCCGCAGAATCAGAAGAAGTTGTCGCGTTGAAAAAACGGTTAGTAGATATTGAGCGGGTTTTAGATCGTTGTAGTGAGGCAATAAGTTCTCTGTCTGTAAGAACAAAACAACTGACGCAAGAACTGACAGAAACAAGACAGGCACGACGAGAACAACAGTTACAGTTAGAGCAGTTGCTTAAAGAGATTAAGGGATTAACAGCGCAATTACAAGGAACGCAGTTGCAACTTACCCAAAACAATGAAAAATTTGCCATTGCCCGATCTCGCTTGGAAATTTTGGATCGGGAGTTGCCAGATCTTGAGCAGCAACTACAACAATTGCGACAAGCCTTGACGGAGTTGGAAGAGTCACAAACTCCTTATGAATGGCAACAAATTCAAGCAACAATCAAGGTTCAAGAGCAACAATTACAACAACGAGAAGCGGAATTAAGAGGATCTGAGCAAAAATTAAAAAATCAGGAAAATCAGCAGCAGCGTTTGCAGGAGAAAATTCAGGAAGGAAATGAACGTATTCAAGAATACCTCCAACAGCAAATAAATCAGCGTTTGCAACTAGAGGAATTGAGACAACAAGAATCAGCCCTGACTATTGCTGTGGCTGAAACTCGCGCTGCTTTAAGTCAGATGGAGGTGAGTTTAGGAGAAGAAAAAAACAAACGTGATGCAACAGAACAGGAATTGCGCTCTTATCTACTGCGTCAGCAACAGTGGGAGTGGGAACTGCAAAAACTACAAGAAACTCAACAGACGCGACGCGTTGAACTTGCAAACTGGCAAACTCAATTACAAAATATGGCAGCAGAATTGCCAGAGCCTCTGCCAGAAGTACCAGCAGTGGTAGATTTGGAAGAACTGCAAAAAGAATTGCGATCGCTTTCCAAACGCCTGCAAGCAATGGAACCAGTCAATATGCTAGCGTTGGAACAGTATGAACGGACGCAAAACCGCCTGGAACAACTCACGCAAAAATTAGAGACATTAGAAGGAGAACGCACAGAATTACTCTTGCGGATTGAAAATTTCACCACATTGAGACAACGTGCTTTTCAAGAAGCCTTCGATGCCGTCAATCAAAACTTTCAATCAATTTTTGCTATCCTTTCTGAGGGTGATGGCTACCTACAGCTTGACAACCCTGAAGATCCGTTCAATAGTGGATTGAATTTAGTTGCACACCCAAAAGGTAAACCAGTGCAGCGATTGGCTTCTATGTCTGGAGGAGAAAAATCTCTCACAGCATTAAGTTTTATTTTTGCCCTACAACGCTATCGACCATCGCCATTTTACGCCTTTGACGAAGTTGATATGTTTTTAGATGGAGCAAACGTGGAACGATTAGCTAAAATGATTAAACAACAGGCGCAACAAGCACAATTTATAGTTGTGAGTTTGCGTCGCCCGATGATAGAATCAGCCGAACGCACAATTGGCGTGACTCAAGCACGTGGAGCTTATACTCAAGTTTTGGGAATAAAGTTGCCATCAGACCATACGTCTACTTGAGTTTTTGTTAATAATAGTGTATAGATTAACCGGATTAGAGATCAGGACTCAATATAGAATGACCTCTGAACAAATAATTAGACGTTCCGATATTTTAAACACCCAGGTCATCACTCGCGATAATGGCAAGCGGTTGGGAATCGTAAGTCAGATATGGGTTGATGTTGACCAAAGAGAGGTTGTAGCTCTTAGTTTGCGAGACAACCTGATCTCTGTATCTGGTGTGCCACGCTACATGTATCTCAACAGCATCAATCAAATGGGTGACGTTATCCTTGTGACTAACGAGGATGTCATTGAGGATATAGAGGTTGAAGCTTTTAGCAACCTCACTAACTGGGAAGTGATTACAGAAACTGGGGAAGTTTTAGGCAAAGTGCGGGGCTTCAAGTTTAATGGAGAAACAGGTAAAATTACTTCCATAACGATCGCTTCTTTTGGATTGCCGCAGATCCCCGACCAAATTCTCAGTACCTACGAGTTGTCAGTAGAAGAAATTGTCAGTACCGGTCCCAATCGATTAATTGTGTTTGAAGGAGCTGAAGAGCGCGTGAACCAATTAACAGTTGGTATATTGGAACGCTTGGGTATTGGGAGAGCGCCGTGGGATCGCGAGGATAGCGAAGAATACGGCAGTTATAGTCCCCGCACCATGCCAGTATCACAACAACTGCCTCCTGGAGTACCATTGGAGTCACCAAAACCGAAAACCATTCGCAGAGCAGAACCCATAGCACGCGAAGAAGAATGGGACGATGACTACATTGAAGAGCGTCAAGAGCGTCGAGAACGTAAAGTGATGAAGGCGCAGCAGTATGAGCCTGTTCAATACGAAGACGACGACGAAGAAGATAACTGGAGTGAGGCAACAGGTAAGGATAGATATCAAAAATCGCCTAAATATGAACCTGCTCCTCATAACAACAAGCAATACGATGAAAACGATTATGATGACGATTTACAGAGTGATGCTTGGGCTGATGAGTCACCCAAGCCAGTCAATATTCCCAAGAGGGTGAAGGAAAAACAGCCAGAGTACGAAGAGGAAGGGGGGTATTAAGAAAAGTTCATGCAGGAGCAAGGGAGTCGTGTTATCACCCACGCCCTTGCCTCTGCACGACTCGTCAAAAATTCAAAATATCTAAGGATTCTTCTATCTCTGACTCTAAAATTCGTTCCCGTGCCTTTTTATGTTCCTCTAACTTACCTTCTTTTCGATAAAGGTCAGCTGCTTTCTGAAAGTCATCAATGACTCCTTGTTTGTCTCCTTGGTGATAACGAGCATTTCCTCGGTGATAATAGGCATCGCCATCATTAAGATTTATCTCAATAACTTGACTGTAATCTTCAATTGCGCGCTCGTAATCAGCTAATTCATAACGAGCATTGGCACGGTTATAATAAGCAACGGCATCATTGGGATTAATTGCGATCGCCTGAGTGTAGTCTTCAATTGCTCCTTCACAATCTTCCAAGTCATAACGAGCATTACCACGATTTTTATAACCAGTTGCATCTTGGGGATTCATTTTAATCGCCAAAATTGCTTTCTGGAAATCTCCTAAATTTAAATGAGGATTTCTACTTGTGGAATAAAAATGTTCATCATTAGGATTAATTTTTATTGCTTGAGTATAGTCTTCAATTGCTCCTTGATAATCTCTTAAGTGAGAACGAACATCGGCACGGTTTCTATAAGCAACGGCATCATTAGGATTAATTCTCATTGCCTGAGTGTAATCTGCAATAGCACCTTCGTAATCTCCTATGTGGTAACGGGCTAAGCCCATTTTTTGGTAAGCTTTACCATCATAAGGATTAATATTTAATACCTGAGTATAATCTTCAATTGCACCCTCGAAATCTTCTACGTGAGAACGAGCCAAACCGCGTTTATAATAAACAGTCAACTCTTTAGGGTTTAGTCGCAATGCTTCGTTGTAGGCTGTAATTGCCGCGTTGTACTGCCCTTTTTCAACGCATTCATCACCTAATTTTACATAAAGCAAATAATCATTTTGTTTGGGGTATAAGTAAGCTTTGCGGAGATGATTATGTTGTGGAACGGACGACTCCAGCTTGGAATCGTATTTGTACTGAGATTTTTGTTGATCATCCGTAGAAGATAGAAACTCTTCCAGATAGCACTGTAAGCCCCCGCCATACAGCAGTTGTTCTATCCCAAATGAAATTTTACCAGTTCTCAGCTTAATCATTTGGGTGGGGAGAAAGCCAGCTAAAAAGAGATGATACTTGGGTTGTGCCTCGTTAACTTCTTCTTGAATCAAAATGCATACCACAGCTGCATTTTTTTCCACTTGTTCTGAACTCACAGACCATCTTACTTTATCAATACTGCCATGACGGGATTTTACTTCTATGCCAACAGATGGATCAGCAGATAAGGTAAAATCAACTTTGCCATCACCGCCAAATCGTTTTTCATAATCTATTTCCGTCACAAAATCTGCTAGACGTTCTTTGACTACTTCCTCACCTAATTTTCCTTTTAAATTGTTGATAAAAACGTCACGCACTGGTGAGGTGCGCTTATATTTCTCAGCCATTTGCCAGCAAAAGTCTCGTAGTGCTTTTAACCTTTCTCCAGAGATGACTGTTAATTCACTATATTGACCCTCTGTCTCACAATGAAGCAGACAACCAGATGTTAACCTTTTGATAAAATCCGACTGTAGCGATCGCAGTAGGGTAATCCAGTCCATTGATGTTTCTGCGAATCTTTTGTTAGGCTATTTTATTAAAATATCTAATCGATGTAAACCTTTTTTCAATGAACCCCACCACGCCAGTCACCTACGGCGGGAAACCCGCCTGCAGTGCTGGCTC
>JAQYWP010000314.1 GCA_029379285.1 Rhizonema sp. PD38 | reverse complement strand
GCGTATGTTGTCCGTTTTTGTCCTTTCTCTCTCCCAACCCTTGCAACATTCCGCAAAATCCAAAATCCGAAATCCCTAAAGGGTGCTTTGGCAGTGAGTGGTTTTCCGAGCTTAAGTTGGACAGATGTGGGGCTGCGATTGTTATCAGTCCTACTACTGATTGCTATCAATGCCTTTTTTGTGACAGCAGAGTTTTCGATGGTGACAGTTAGGAGATCGCGCATTCACCAGCTGATAGAGGCAGGTGACATCCAGGCGATCACAGTTGAGGTGCTGCAACGTAGTATTGACCGACTGCTATCCACAACCCAGTTAGGTATTACGCTCTCCAGTCTAGCGCTGGGGTGGATTGGAGAAAGTACAATTGTCGTGCTGGTGAACTCATGGATCAGGTCTTGGTCTTTACCCTATAACATGAGTTTATTGATAGCTCATTCTTTATCAATCCCTATCTCCTTTTTTTTTATTGCCTATCTTCAAATTGTGTTGGGGGAATTATGTCCTAAATCAGTAGCGATGAGCTACTCTGAGGATCTCGCACGTTTTTTGGGACCCTTAGTCACGGCGATCGTTCGCTTTTTCAACCCATTTATCTGGATACTCAACCAGTCAACGCGTTGGCTGTTACGGCTATTTGGCATTGAATATACACGTCAAAGCTGGAGACCACCTGTTACTCCTGAAGAATTGCAACTGATTATCTCTACAGAAAGGGAATCCACTGGTTTTCAGCAGGGAGAGCGAGAACTGCTAAAAAACATTTTTGAGTTTGGAGATGTCACAACACAAGCAATTATGGTTCCGCGCACTAGTATTGTTGTACTGCCAAAAAACGCTACCTTACAAACTTTTCTCAAGGAAATGACCGTCACTGGTCATTCTTGCTACCCAATTATTGGTGAATCTCTGGATGACATTTGTGGCATTGTTTACTTTAAAGACCTAGCTGAAGCTTTAGTTCTGGGAATAAGCTTAGACAAACAGATCAAGCCTTGGATTCGTTCAGCGCGATTTGTTCCAGAACATACACCTTTAAATGAACTGTTACCAACAATCCAACAAGAAAAGCCAGCTATGGTAATGGTAGTGGATGAATTTGGCGGTACTGTAGGATTGGTAACTATTAAAGATGTAATTGCTCAAATTATTGGTAATGTAGGTGACTCAGAAATCACTGACGAATTGCTAATCCAGATTTTAGAGGATCGGACATTTCTCGTCCAAGCACAAATGAACTTGGAAGACCTGAACGAAGTGTTGCATCTCAATTTACCCTTGAAGAAAGAATATCAGACTTTAGGAGGCTTTTTACTATATCAGCTACAAAAAATCCCAGTGCGTGGGGAAATTTTCCACTATCAAAATATTGAATTTACTATTGTGTCCGTCTCCGGACCAAGGCTGCATCAAATTCAGTTACGACACTTAGAAACTGAGGAGTAAGGAATAAAAGTTTTTAACATGATCGAGCATTCATCCCGCGCTATATTCCTTTGAGGAATCAGCGACGAGATGAATGCTTGCGCGAAGATGCTTGAAAAATCGCCAACTTTTATTGCATTCCAAGATATATATGCTATAATAGAAAGATTTGAGATGAAATTCGCCTCTACTGGCTATTAACAGCGTTTCGCTTACGCTCTAACGCCACTTTGCAAAAAGGAGGGAAACAGAGCCAGTGCAAGTGGCTCACGCTCTTATCCTGCACTGGCTCTCCGTCTTCTCACGACGAGCGGAGACGCTGCCTTGAACAGCACTGGCTCCCCAACCTACAATTCTCTTCAGCCCTTGCAGTATTGGCTTAACTCCTCACTTCACTATAGCGGATCGGATCGACTAGTCCTAATTCGGCAAAAGCAGCGAGACGCAAGCGGCAAGCATCACAAATACCACAAGCAAGATCTGAGCCAAGGTAGCAAGACCAAGTCAGTTCCCACGGAACTCCTAGTTGGTTACCAAGTTGGATAATTTCAGTTTTTTTCAGGTGAATGAGTGGCGCGACAATGGCGATCGCATTTCCTTCACGA
Organism: Rhizonema sp. PD38; assembly: GCA_029379285.1. Taxonomy (GTDB): domain Bacteria; phylum Cyanobacteriota; class Cyanobacteriia; order Cyanobacteriales; family Nostocaceae; genus Rhizonema. The sequence continues at coordinate 6,457 of JAQYWP010000314.1, read as the reverse complement.
CCAAATTTTGTTCCTAAGCGAAAAACTTCTTGCATTGCCTGGATATAATCGGGGCGACAATCAGGATATCCAGAGTAATCCAAGGCGTTTACACCGATATAAACACGTTCAGCTGTAATAGTTTCCGCGTAGGCAAGGGCAAAGCTTAAAAAGATCGTGTTGCGAGCCGGGACATAAGTGACAGGTATATTTTGAGACATTTGCTCTAAAGAGCGATCTTGGGGTAAATTAATAGTGTCGTCTGTAAGTGCTGAACCACCCCATAAGCGTAAGTCAAACTTGACGACTTGATTGACAACACCAATAGAAGATGCGATCGCCGCCGCCGATTGTAACTCTTTTAGGTGTCTTTGCTGGTAATCAAAGGAAATAGTGTAACACTCACACCCATCAGCAAGTGCTTGGTACAGAACGGTGGAAGAGTCCAATCCCCCAGACAATAAAATAACAGCTTTCATTTGAGTTGACCTAAGTTGCTAGTACAAACAGTATTGAGTTATAAAGACTTCGCCCAAGGCGTCTTGTCGAGAAATATATGTATGTATACTATATTTCTAACTGTCTGCTTATTTCTGCTACGCTGTACTAGACGCGACATATGTAGTGCGTAGTAATTAGTAATTGTGAGAAAAGACTTCGATTCTAACGGTTCGCTAATAATTTTCTTCTTTATTACCTATTACCTATTACCCTCTGAATAGATAAAACAAAGCTAGATGACGGGAACTCACAACAAACTTTGAAATTCTTCATAAATAGAACCTCTATGTTACCATCTGGATGGTTTTAGCCGATTATTCATTGGCTTTTAAGTAACAAAGTTAATGATTCGTACGTCTCTAAATGTGGTGGTTGAGGAGAGAATAAGAGTGCAAGATAGCAGTATGTCAGCAGGAGAACAGAATGGATACGGACATCGCCATCAACTACGACCGATCCGCATAGGCGTGATCGGCGTGGGGAATATGGGACAACATCACGCTCGTATACTGAGTTCGATGAAAGACGTTGAACTGGTTGGTGTAGTAGATATTAATGTTGATCGAGGTTTAGATACCGCCAGCAAATACAAAACACGTTTTTTTGCAGATTACTGCGATTTACTACCTCATGTGGAGGCTGTTTGCATTGCAGTTCCTACCCGTATGCATTATGCCGTAGGAATTAACTGTCTTCTAGCAGGAACTCATGTTTTGATTGAAAAGCCAATTGCTGCAACTATTTCCGAAGCTGAATCATTAGTAAATGCTGCTGCTGAGACTCAGTGTATTCTACAAGTTGGTCACATTGAGCGGTTCAGTCCGGCATTTCAGGAACTGAGCAAAGTCTTGAAAACTGAAGAAGTGTTGGCATTAGAAGCTCACCGCATGAGTCCTTACTCAGATCGAGCCAATGATGTCTCAGTGGTCCTAGATCTCATGATCCACGATATCGATCTTCTGTTAGAATTAGCTGCAGCACCAGTAGTGAAGTTGACAGCTAGCGGGAATCGTACTTTGGACTCCGGTTATTTAGACTACGTAACTGCTACATTAGGTTTTGCTAACGGTATTGTCGCCACTTTAACAGCTAGCAAAGTCACACATCGTAAAATCCGTAGTATTGTTGCTCATTGTAAAGACTCGTATACTGAAGCAGATTTTATCAAGAATGAAATTTTGATTCACCGACACACGACTGCCAACTCTATGGCTGATTATCGGCAAGTGTTTTATAAGCAAGATGGTGTTATTGAAAAGGTCTGTACTGGCAACACTGATAAGTTAGGTGCAGAATTGGAACATTTTGTCAACTGCGTGCGCGGTGGCAATCAGCCTTCGGTTGGTGGAGAACAAGCGCTTAAAGCTTTACGATTAGCCAGTTTAATTGAGCAGATGGCTTTGGAAGAAAGGGTTTGGAACCCATTAGACTGGCAATCCGAACCGAGAGTGCAATCATTGACACCAACTATCTAAAGACTTTTGATGGTGTCATGAGGGAGTGGACAGTAAAAGTCAAGCTCAAAGAATTAAAAAGTCAGGATTTATTAAAATTCTGACTAAAAAATAACAAAAGTTGCTAAGTACAACGTTTTATAAATTCGTAGCGTTTTGGTTCGTAGTTGCGCTTTAGCGCTACGAACGATGACATTATTTTCCAGAGCGTCACGAACTTGTGAAATTTTGTACTAAGTGCATTAGCGTGAATAAACACAGCTTTACATTGGAGCCTCGCCGCAGGGGACATCCGATTCGCCTATGCGAGAGCGTTGTGCTATTTATGGTCAGTAGGGGCGGGTTTTATCTCATAACGTGCGAGTAAAAACGAACAATCCTGTCAAACCCGTCCTTGCTTTTTTTAGCGGGTTTTATCTCGTAACGTGTGAGTAAAAACGAACAATCCTGTCAAACCCACCCGTACTGTTGTTAGCAGGTTCCACAGCAGCTGAAAATTTGTTTACATATTTATGTTTTTTTGTAATAACCTACTTAGTTAAGGCTGGTAATGGGGAAGATATTATTTTCAATTATCAATGATTAGACATCACCTAATGCCTAATTATTAACTTGAGTAATTAGGTAGCGCTGTTTTAGGTATGTTTGCTAACATACTTCAGGAGCAGCTTACTGCGGCTTAGCTCTAATTCACAAAGAATAGTGAGAAGAACAAGGAAGCCATCTCTCATAGGATAAATACGGAGGATTAAATACCCAAGCAAGTTTTTTTTGCTCGTAAAATAAACTTGCGGGCTTGCGAGTGCATGATGTCAACCAGTTTTACAGAAGTCGTCTAAATTCTAAAGTCCAGTGACCGGGATATCGAAAACCTGCTGCTAATTTCTTAGCGGGAGATTTTAAAGAAATTTATATCTACGGTTAACAATACCAAAGATTTCTTATACCAGCATTTTGTAAGATGAGCATGATACTTTGTTAAAGCTTAGTAATTACTAGGAGCGTTCATGACAGACCAACCTTCCGCCGCTAGCCCAATGAATGCCGCTGCTATACCAATGAATAGAGTATCGGCATCTACTCCGATAAATACTACCCCGACTCAGCCAACTGGCATGAGTTCAGGAAAAAAGATTCTCAGTGTGGATTTAGGTAGAACTTCGACAAAGACTTGTGTTAGTAGAGAGCCAAATAACGTCATGTTTGTCTCTTCTAATGTCAAGCAAATGTCGATGGAGCAAGTCCGGGGTGGTGTTTTTGAAGCCCGTGCAACAGATCCATTGATGGATCTGTGGCTAGAATATCAAGGCAGTGGATATGCTGTGGGTCAGTTGGCAGCAGATTTTGGGGCTAATTTGGGAGTGGGCAAATCTAAAGTAGAGGATGCTCTGATCAAGGTCCTAGCTTGTGCTGGCTACTTTAAGCTTAAAGACGAAATCTCAGTTGTACTGGGTTTACCTTATCTTTCACAAGAGCAGTTTGAAAAGGAAAAAGCACAACTAACCGCTCAATTGAGCGGTCCTCATGTCATGAACTTTCGTGGGGAAGCCGTATCTATAAACATCAGCAAAGTTTGGGTCATGCCAGAAGGCTATGGCAGCTTACTCTGGTGTGAAGGTCAACCAAAAAAAGCTGCAGGTATGCCTGACTTTACGAAAGTTTCGGTGGCAATAGTTGATATAGGACACCAAACCACTGATTGTTTGATGGTTGACAACTTCCGCTTCGCTCGCGGGGCTTCTAAGAGTGAAGACTTTGGCATGAGCAAGTTCTATGAACTCGTTGCTGCTGAAATACAGGGAGCTGATAGCCAATCTCTAACCCTTATCGCCACTGTGAACCGACTCAAAGGCGATCGCTTCTACCGTCCTAGAGGTGCTAGCAAGCCAACGAATCTTGATGATTTTCTCCCCAACTTGACAGAAATGTTCTCTCGAGAAATCTGTAGCCGCGTACTGGCATGGCTACCAGAACGTGTCACCGATGTCGTTCTCACTGGAGGAGGGGGAGAGTTCTTCTGGGAAGATGTTCAACGTTTGTTGAAAGAGGCAAAAATCAATCCACATTTAGCTGCTCCATCCAGGCAGGCTAACGCTTTGGGGCAGTATATTTATGGAGAGGCACAGCTGTCCTCTGTTCGCTCCAGTAGGGTCTAAAACTAATGTTCCAATGGTCAAAAAAGGTAGTTAAATCCGTTGCGTTCAACCCTGGTGTTGCTGACGAAAGTTTGTTGGCGCTTGTAGAAAGCTATTTAGACAAGGATCCTGACAAAACTTTTAGCGACCTCTGTAAAGAAGCTTTGTGGCAGTCTTTAGGCGTACCGGAATCTGTCCGACCTAATCCAACAACAGTAGCAACACTAGGGGTAGAGCACAAAATTTCCGAACTACAAAATCGACTCGGTGACCTTGAGGAACGTTTTTTTGCTAAAGAGTCCCATCGATTGGAGATCATAGAACGTCAACTGATGCAACTTAGTCAACAAGTCGCACAGATTGCGATTATGGTTAATCACGTACCAATCGTTCAATCTCCAACCCCATCAAAACCACCAGTAGTAGAAGTTATCAATACTTCTTATACTCCCACTAATACTGCTGCACCTCCTCAAGAGGTTGACCCTGTCATCAGCCGCATTAGTCAGTTTCTGGATGATTTTTAAGTAAAAAACAGGATGTAAGTGTTTTTTGCTTATGTTAAACCTCCTTAGTAATCGTGATTATTAAGGAGGTTTAACAATTATGACTTACAAAGATGAGCAATTGTGTAAATTAGTTAACTTCACATCCCAATCAAGCTGCTTTGCTAATTCTTTGGAGAGAGCAAGGTTTGTCCTATCGTTTACACATTAAATATGAGTATGCATTAAAATGTTTTCAACAAGTGCTGAGCAGATCGCAAGAATTGAAAACACTTAATAAAGAGGCTAATGCGCTTTACAAGATAGCTAGAACTCATCAATATTGGGGTAAGTATGAGGAGGCGATCGCCGAGCATCAACTAAGCCGTGACCTCTTTGAGCAATTGAGTCGCGAGAACAAGGTTAAGATATATTACATGAGTAACATAAGTATGTTTAGAAGCTGAAAACCTTATTTTCTCCTTGAGTAGTTACAATCTCAGTGATATCCAAGTGTTTCGTGTTGGAAAAAAGCTTATTGATGTATACGTAGTTGCTAAAACCCAGTCTGGTATCTCTACGCCCAATTAGATCAACAGCAGAATGTCGCAAATCTGTGGTACTACTTAGCTGCTTGCTATCGGGAATGGGGCAAATATCAGCAAGCATTAGAGTGTCAACTCAAAGTCTTGGCAATCCGCCAACAGCTAGATGACCAATTAAACATTGCCCTTGCCTACTATCAGCTAGGTGGCATTTATCAAGCTTGGGGTGAATATGAACAGGCAATTTCCTACCACCAACAAAGCCGCGATCTCTACGGCCAATTGGATCAACAGCAGGATGTCGCAACTCAGTGGTTCTGGTTAGCTGATTGCTATCGGGAATCGGGCAAGTATCAGCAAGCATTAGATTGTGAACTTCAAGACTTGGCAATCCGCCAACAGCTAGATGACCAATTAAACATTGCCCTTGCCTACTATCAGCTAGGTGGCATTTATCAAGCTTGGGGTGAATATGAACAGGCGAGCGCCTACTACCAACAATCCTATGATTTGTATTGCCAACTAGGTGAGAATAAAAGTATGGCTATGTGTTGTCGGCAAATAGGTGACAGCCTACGCCTGCTGTCAAAAAATACGACAGATAGAACAGAAGCTTTAAGCTTACTTGCTCAAGCAGAGCAAAATATTCGTTCAGCTATGCAAATAAATAATGCAGGTGACTACAAAGCAAACTTAGCAGACGACTACATTGCGATCGCCTTACTTCAGTCACAACGCCTGTCGCTTTTACCTACTGACGATTCATCGCTATCAGCACAAATTACTCAATTTAAAGAAGATTACAACACTGGTTTAACGTATCTTACTGAATTAGGGCGGACGGTAGATAAAGCAGAGAAAGCTCTTGATATTGCTCGTGCTTATTTAGAAGTCAGTGTCTTAGAAAATCTGGTTCAAGCTGAAGAATTAGCCCAACATTCCCTGCAAGTTTTTCAGGAGTTCAAGCGTCGGAAGCTGGAAGCGTCAGCACGTAAGCTTTTAGGTGAGATTTACCGAAAACGTGCTGAACGTAATCAACCTGGTGCTAAGGTAGCTGCTGATCAGTTTTTAGCTGAGAGTCGGCAAATTTATCAAGAACTAGATTTAGAGGAAAAGGCTGCGGAGGTAACGCAACTAATGCTTTCCTAGTGAAAGATTATTGATTTAGAACAGCAGGGGGAGCAGGTTGCTGCCCACTACTTAATGAAACGGCACAAATAAATAAAGGTTTGTAGTTGCGCTTTAGCGCCCTAGATATGAGCGCTGAAGCGCAACTACGAGCCTTTACATAAATTTATATAGTTTGGTTTTTTTGTGTCGAGCTACTTTAAAGCGGATTTTATATAAATGAGGTATAT
>JAQYWP010000313.1 GCA_029379285.1 Rhizonema sp. PD38 | reverse complement strand
AAGCCTGTATTCTGGCTCCTGTATTCTTCTTCATATTTGAAGAAATAGGAGTTAGAACTTATCTATTCTTCTGACTTTAAACAAATTGTTTTAAATAAGGGATATTCCGGTTCCAGTCTTCTGAATTCTGACGAATTCTAACAATTTGTTCTCTTAATTCTGGATTTTCTCGAAGCTTTTCATCTAATGTCGCTAAATGAGTAAGAATCTGTGGTAACGGATTACGCCTACCACAACTCCATGATCTAGCTGCATCTTCACTTACTCCCAACAATCGGGATAAAGTTGCAAGTGGCATTGGATGCCTTGAAAGAAATTCCTCCAAAGACAATGCTTTAACAACATACTCTGACATAATGAATTTGCCCTCCTGTAGGCTTTTTCTACGGTTGGGAAGACCTCCGGTGGTAGCACATCGGGGGCGCACTTCTTTCCAATGCGATGCCCGCAGGCAAGGGCAGTATCGCCGTATCACATTTAAGTAAAATATTATCACTCTTCGTCCGATGGGATATGAGCGAGAGGTTATCACCGGCATTCGTGATGATGCCTAAATGAATCCTGGATTTTGACGGATGTAATCTTAGATTTTACACAATTAAAAATGCTTTTATTATTAATGATAGCAGAGACGCTATCACAAATGATATCAACATGCCACCCAAGAAGTTCAATAAAACGCAAAGCTCGGTCACGAGAGTAGTCTCGTGACCGAGCTTTACGCTGTACTTCAAGGCTTGCAGTCGTTGCTATCAAATATTGATAGCAATTAGGCTCTCAAAGTTAGAATCCCGCAGCAGTAATAATAGCGATGTCGATAGCAATTCAATTTCGTCTCAAATGACTAGTAGACCATCACCACTAAAAATCGGATACTGTGTTATCACGAAAGCCTCTTTCAGCAAGGATTTTACCAAGAATGCTCTTCAGGTTTTTAAAGATTATGGTCTACTAGTTTGTCGCAAAAGTTAGAAGCAATTCAAACGCGGAGTGCGTAAGTCCTAAATACAACGGTTCCCTCTGTGGCGATCGCCTGGGTGCTTGCTGTCGCGGGGCAATGACATTATTCCACGAATGAAGCACGGCAGCGCGATTACTTGAATGAAATGTTGGGTGAGTTCTCAATGCACTTGAGCGAGAATGACTTGGCTGAGATTGAGGTTACCAGTGGATGCGGTGGCTGGCGATGGTCGCGTAGCTTACAGCCGTTGGCATCGCTATACGAAGAGAGCAAATAGCGATGCTGAATAGTGAAAAGAGGTAGTCAACCGTTTGAATGAAATGATGAGAGTGTTGACAAAAGAGCGGATTCTTGTTGTGACCCAAGAGATATTGCGCCGTTACGGTTCAGCAAAGACGACGGTTGTAGATGTGGCTCGCTTTCTGTTCGTGAGCCACGTCACAATTAATTTATCAAGAAAGGCAGAAAGCAGTTATGCTGAAGGAAATAAATTCCTTCACGTCAATGCCCGAACCGTCTGGGCGACCACTCGTGAGCCAAGGGTTTAAGACCCCCACTCAATCAAAGCCAATCGTGGCTTCCGTTCAGGGGATACATAGCTGCCCTCTAACTTGAAAATAGGGAGCTTTCTAGCTTTCTAGCTTTCTAGCAGGGGGAGAAAAACATTTTCATGCTTGGCGGTGAAACTTGTTTCATTGGGACTTCCTGATGCTCTCAACCTCCTGCCTTCTTAAAGGTTTTTTACCCGAAAATAAAGCAAAACTAACGTTAGTTTCACTTATTGATGAAAAAGAAACCATGCCGAAACCAGATTCGGTTAACAATCGCCAGCAATGCGGGCGGCTCGGGAAAAACCACGATGGCAACCCATTTAGCATATGCTGTTGGTGCAAAAGGGTATAAAGTCACTCTGATAGAACTCGACCAAAACGGGTCATTATGCATTTTTGCTAGACTGACCCCAGCATCAATGGAACAATCTCTTGCTGGTGTCCTTAAAAAAACATTCAAAGGCGATTACCCTCTTGTCCCGCTCTGGTCTGAGCATCTTTCCACCGTAACGGCCATTCAAGGGGGAAAATTTCTGGAAGAAAGTATTGGAGAAATATATAATTACAATCGCCGTCACTATACTCTCAAAGATAGATTGGACGACTTCCCATTAAACAGCGACTTGATTATCTTTGATACTCCTGCCTCTTTAGAGCCGATGGGGTTAATAGCACTAGCAGCCAGTACACACGTACTTGTTCCCATTAAGCCTGAATATAAAGATACTGGAGCTTTCGCGGGCTTTTTGGATTGGTTCTATAGCAAAGTGGATGACTTAAGACTCAAACCCGAACCCGAAATTTTGGGTTTTGTGCCCACACGGGTGGACCTATACGACGTAGGGGCACACCGAGATATTCTCGGGTTAGACAAAAAAGGGAAACAAAGAACTGACATTGACCCTGCCAAAACTCTCCCCTTCCTGATTCAACAGATGGGAATTCAGTGCTTCCCCTACATTCGAGAATCGAATTACCACATCAAAGCCAGTGGAGCCGGACTACCCTTACATTTGTATCGACCGGGATATGATGCTAATGAAGACTTTAACCCAATTGTGAACCGCCTAATTAAGTTGATGACAGAGGAATCGTGATGGCAAGCAAAAAACCCGTGGAGATAACTCAACTATTTGGACAGGCGGGGCAGTCGCAGCAAATCCACCAACTAAAAAGTCAAGTAGAAGAACTCGAAGCGGAAATTACACAACGACGAGCAAATGCATTCAGTCCTGAAGAAAAAACTGCATTAGAGCAACAAATTGAGTCACTCACCAATCAACTAGCGGCTCAAAGCGGAGTACACGAGATTGCAATCAACCTCATTGATCGCGATCCGACTCAACCCAGACAAACCTTCCCGCAATCAGTGATTATTGAACGAGTGGAGAGTCTGCGCCGACAGGGTCAAAAAAACCCAATTGTACTCATTCCACAACCTGATGGACGGTACAAACTATTTGACGGAGAACTGAGGTGGAGATCGGCTCCTTTAGCCGGAATGACAACTCTTAAAGCTGTGTTTCTGCCTATTGAAGATACTTTAGACTCAGCAGTGGTGTTTGAAGGTCAACTAGTAACTAGTATTCACTCCCAAAAACTTCATGACCTTGACTTAGCAACTGCTTTGCAACGATTAATCATTCATAAATATCCGGATTTAAAAGACGAGGAAGACGAGATTCCTTCATTTCTGAATGCTTTTATTAACCGCCTGATCCGTAACAAGACCCTTGAGGATCTTGCACTGATTAAGGATGCCGACCTGACAACTCAACAGCAGTGGCTAGAAACGGCTGACTTCAAAGACATTTCGGAACAAGAAATTGTCTCAGTTTTGTTGGGGCTACAATTAAATCCAGTATCCATCAACAACAATATCTTTCCTTTACTCAAACTGGCAGAAGATATCAAGAGTGTTATTCGCTCTGTTGGACTGGAAAGCAGCAAAGCAAGAGTTCTCAACAAACTCTCCGCTATTGCACTAAGGGTTGATGAAACTGAAGCTGTGGCAATTCGCACTCAGATAACTCAGCAAGTTATGAGTGAAAAACTATCACTCTCGCAGACTAGAACACTCGTCAAGCAAACGCTCTTGCAGCACAATTCCCCTGATGCCAAAACCAAGCAGGACAAACAGATGGAAAAAACCATCAAAACCATCCAATCGATTGACCTAAAAGAATTGGAGCCAACCCGACTTACCGAACTGCGCCAAGCCCTGACTTCAAAGCTACAGGAGCTTGAAACCATGATTTAGCATATTGCCAAGAAATAAATGCCCAGCCGTATTGGGGAATATTGCGCGAAGCTCCGGGGAGAGAGTACTCTCTCCCCGAGACTTCGCGACTACGACGCTTAGATCTAGTTTGACGGCTGGGCATTTATTTTTATGGATCACTCTTAGAGCAGCATCAGTCTTGAAGAGGCTTTCTGTGCAGGGAGCAGAGAGCAGGGGGGGAACCCCATCCATAAATGGAGGGGACTAATTGAGGACGTAATATTTCTGGCGAAGTCTGTCGGGCGGAAGATTCCGCGAAACTCGCTCCCACGAATCTTCTGTCCGGGCGGCAGCTTTGCGGGGGAATCTTCCCGAAAGTCTGCCGGGGGGATACTCCCCCCGGCGAGCTTTCCCGCAAACGTGCCTTCAGATTTCGCGTCCGACGAGCTTCGCGCGAAGCCCGCGCATGAGAGTACTCTGTCCCACAGACTTCGCGCGGTTACGTCGGGAACGGCATTTATTTTTATGGATGACTATTAGAATTTATGGGTGTCAAGTGGGGTACAATACCTCGATTCATTAAATATACCCTAATTAGCCCCCATATGTGCCCCTTGCGGGGGTTATATTTTGGTAAAAATTTCTAAAGACTTTGGGTTACACTTAACACCCACTTGTCACCTAAGAAGGGATGAAATGCTTTAACTGCCTTGCTTTTCTATAGGTTAACACGATTTTGAGGAGATGAAACAGATGTGGTAGAGGAGATCCAAAAAATAAATGATTAGCGGTTCATTCTAGATCTCTAGTTGTAGTCGTGAAGTCTCGCGCCGGAGGATCTTCTCAAACTTCATACAATGCGGCTGGATTATGGATGTGCGCGGTTATGCAGTGATTGATTGAGACTGTAGAAGCGATATTTGCAAAACTCTTTCAAACCAATCGTCTGCAAGCTGGATCGCTTTACTTTTTTCTGTGGCATCAGACCAAATTTTCTCCCGATTAAACAGCCAGTGAGTCAAAACACGCCCTAAATCAACCAATTCTGCGGCTTGGTCAATATCTAGGAGTACCATATCTGGAACAGTCCACTCGATAAAATACCTGCTTTCCTTAGGGACGGAGACAAAATAAAATGCAGAACCGAGATCAACTAGAGTTGTACCCAAAAGTACAGTTAGAGGCAAAGTCTTCCGGACAGAGTACTCTGTCGCGAAGCTCTGCGGAGGGAAACTTCCCTCCGCAAGACTTCGCCGGAGGCGGCATCTTTTCGGAGGAAGATTCCCAAGGGAAAATGCCATTAGCTTTGCGCGGTTGCAGCCTTTTAGGCTGCAACCAAGGTTCTGCATTTTTTCAGCGTCAGAATGCTTAGCGAGATTGAGTATCGATTCCTGATGCGATCCCTCAACGTATAAGTTTTTAATTTTAGATAAATTCTCCGCCAACTGATGCAGGCGAGTAGGGATATCGTTTTTTGCGAAACTTTGTTGCTTTAAGGTAAGGTCTATCATAAATTTACCTTGAACTCGATAATGATTTGAGCCACCCTCTCTCTAATATTACAATCTAGTATTTCCATTGAGCGATTTTGACGGGAGCGAAGATTGACAATTGATTCGTAAATAATTTTCTGATTCGCAGGCATGAAGCTAGCACCCCAAATATTTTCTTGCCTGCTACCATCACCTAATAAAACCTGTTCACAATCATAATGCGCCTCTCCACCCCCAACCAATACTCGACGCTCAATATCGATTGCAGTTTTAATGTAGAACTTATGTTCCTCAAGCATTTGCTCTATTTGTTTGTCAGTTGCAGAAGTACATAGCAATAAAATCAATTGGTTCTCCTTTAGCCGAAAAGTGACTTAGTCCCTTGCCAAATCAAAGATTTTGGTATGCGGACTCCCGCCTATTTAACTAGATGCAAAGTCTACATTTACAATTCTGTAAGTAGGTAGGCACTATAATTTTAAGGTATGTAACGAAACGTAAACTTAGTTAAAACTCTCTTCCCGTGACTCATAGCTGCCTTACCGAAGAAAGGCAGAAGTACGAAGGCAGAGGGCAGAAGGTAAATTGTCTAAAAATCATATGCGGGGTGGGTTTAAAGCCCACCAAAATTCTAAAAATGTATTTTGAGATGCGTAGCACGCGAAGCTCTGCGGAGAGAGTACTCTCTCGCAAAGTCTGCGGGAGGGAAGCTTCCCTCCCGCGAGCTTTGCCGCAAGACTTCGCAAGAAATACGACGTCCAAGTTTCAATCCCACGTTTTTAAGCGTGGGTATCATAGCTGCCTTCTGCCCTCTGCCTTCTGCCTTCTGCCTTCTGAACTCAACGACAATTTTTCAGATCAGTAGAAGACTAGTTCTAGAATATAGAAGTTTACCCTTAATAAATATTCATACTGAGACAACCGAGTACTCCTGACTCGCGCGTAGGAGCGTAGAGTCCTTACGGTGAAGCCGATTTAGCTAAGTCTGCCACGAATGAGTAGTATGTTAAGTTTTGTAATAAATGTCAATTTTCGTATTATATTTTCGGAAGATGTAAACAAAAGCAATTATTATCTTTTTTTGCTATTGGCTGTGTGTATCCGTTGCACATTTTACCTGTATCATTTATAGATGATACAAAAACCCCTACAGCTAGTTATTCCGCTTGCCGTAGGGGATAAAAAAAATTGAAGTTTGAAAAATCTATGATACCAATCATAACAGATTCTGCTGACTTTGACTCGGAAGATTCTCAATCGCAAAACCTAACATTCAACCAGGTAAGTTTAGAGTGGATAGACAGCCTCTCACCTGAATTGCTAAAAATAGTAGTCTGTAGATTTTGCAAGATAGTTGAGTCCAAGCCTACGCTCTGTGAATCATTTGCCCTTAACCAAGTCCTTTACCGCATGATTTCCGGTAATACCTTCACAGAATCCGCATCGAGAGTGGCACAAAGGACAGGCTGCAACAGGAAAACAATCCTCAAGGGATTAGATCTTGCAGTAGAGCAAAATATTCTTGAACTGAACTTGCGTTCTGGCACAAGCAACGAATATTTCTTTAAGCCAATAGAAGAATGGTTTCCAGAACCAGTAGTCCATAAAAAGGACACCCCTAAAGTCATCCCCTTTCCTAGTACTGAGGATCCTGAAACACCAGTAGAAACAGAGCCAGTCCAAAATTCGGACGACCCTCAAACGGACCCAAACAATGTTGTTGTTAATAAATTAATAAATAAACAACAACAACTTGATGTTAGTATCCCGATCACGGCTCTTAACTCAATTTGGCGTAGCTTACCGGATGGGAACCGATATGCTCAAATTCCGCCGATACATGACCAAGACACTGGGGTGGAAATTCAACGGCAGATGGATGAAGAGGGATTGACGGCGCAGAAAGTTGTGGGGCGTGCGATCGCTTTCAGCAAAATCCCCCTACTCATTTTAAAGACGCTGGCAAATGTTGGAAGCCGCTTACTGAATGCGTGCTTTCAAACTGAATCTGAGGTTTTTAAAGGCGAAGTCTTGGGGAGAGAGTACTCTCTCCCCAGAGCTTCGCGTCTTGGCAAACAGTCAGAAGTGGTGGTGTCGCTACAGCTTTCTCAGACTCTAATAAAGATGGGTGTGATTTTGACAACTCCACAGATGCATTATTGCCTAACTGAATATGGGGAAGATGCGATGCAGGACGCCGCAGTTCAACTTAAAAAAACTGGAGAGATTGTCACTCAGGAAAATAAAGAGGACTATTTTCTGAATTATTTGCAGAATTCTGTCAGAGGTGTAGCTGTTGAGGTAAAGCAACTTTCGGTTGTAGCTCCTAAAAAACCGAGTATGACAGCGGCTAAAAACGTTGAAACTGGAAGAGCTGCAACATTCCCAACAGAAATTATGCTCCTGTTGAAAAACGCTGAGATTCATTTACGCCCAGCCAAAGCAGAAAAGTTGTGGGCGGCGCATGGGGAGAAATTTGTAGAAGCGATAGCCTACGTTGATCAAAAAACGAAAGAGGGCAAAGTCACTAACCGCGAAGGGTATTTTGTTAAGTGCCTTGAGGAAGGCTGGTTGGTGAAGAAGCCGGAACCTGAGAAACGGGATTCTTCTTCTCTGACAGCAGAACAGCAACAATGGTACGAATGGGCTTGCATGACTGGAATATGTGTCAATACTCCAGTTAAAGACTTACCTACCAAAATGGGGGTATTAGCAGTGTTAATCCCAATCAAAAACAGGCGACAATTTGACCCACCGTATGACCTTGTGGCAATTGATGTGGCGATGCGGGAGTACCCAATTTCAGATAAGGAAGTTTAGCCAGACTGCTAGATGTTCAAGTATTAGGGGATGATAGTATGATCGCCTTAATACTGACAATTAAAATTAGAAAAGAACAGTTGCCTACAGCACTGCGGTGGCTAGTGTTAAGACATTTATATTGATCCAATTAGCAATATAGTACATAATTACTATGAAAATGCTTGTTGAAAAGAGGTCCGAAATTCTAGGCGAAGCGCATATCCCAATTGCAATCAAGTCATGTCCGCTGCACCTGTACCACAACCAACCAACGTAACCCCCCAATATGAAACAATATCGGGAGTCGTCGAGCGTCTAACCTATTATTCCCAAGAGTCAGGCTACACGGTGGCGCGGCTAGTGCGTTCACGTGAGTCTGAACTTACCACTATTGTAGGAAGCTTCGCTGATATTCAACCAGGACAGACGCTGCAACTGTTGGGTTTTTGGCGAGAGCATCCCCAATACGGTCCCCAATTTCAAGTTGTTCA
>JAQYWP010000312.1 GCA_029379285.1 Rhizonema sp. PD38 | reverse complement strand
AACCAGTCTCTTCAATTAATAACTCTCGCAGTTTTTCAGAAAACATAGTAATTAATTGTTTTCAAATATATACATTTTAAATAATCAGATACTTCAAAGACTTCGGTAGAAACTCTGATTCTTAAAAGTAATCTCCCAACCCGGTCATTGCTGGATAGGGGGACTACTTTTAAAGGTCTAACCCATCGCGCACTAGTACGCCTAGGTCGATATCTCGCACAATCTTTCGCCCGTTGCCAGCCTTTCTCTGCCCCTCATAATGATAATGATTATGATTGGGTGTATATTTTATTTTCTGGAAGTCCCTAACCAAAATTTATTAAATATTGTTTCTATCTTATTGACACCTTTCCCTAGTCTGTTGTTTATTTTATCTTGCATTGTATTGCGCAGCAAGGTATATTAAGAGCAGAGTATGACTATAGTTAGAAATTGTATGAGTAAGGAAAATATTACCTTCCGTCTGGAGAATGAGAAGCGGGTCATCCTGGATGCGATCGCGGCTGGTCTCGACCGCGATAGAACCTATGTCTTGAATGAAGCGATTGACCTTTATCTTGAGGTGTACCAATGGCAGATAGCACAGATAAAGGCTGGGTTGGCAGAAGCGGATACTGGGGACTTTGCCACAGACGAAGATGTTCAATCGGTTTTTGCAAGACTGACCCATGTCGATTAAGTGGCTGAAAAAAGCCCTCTGCAATGTAGAACAGGTACATGACTATATCGCCAGGGACAATCCAGTGGCAGCTGTGCGCGTTGTGTTGAAGATTCAGGCGGCAGTCGCCCAGCTGGTGGATGCCCCTCACATCGGTAGACCAGGGCGGGTTGAAGGGACAAAGGAATTGGTTGTCTTGCAAACGCCGTATATCGTGATTTACCGTGTAAAAGGGACGACGGTGCATATTATCCGTTTCCTGCATTCGTCTAGGAAGTATCTAGACTGAAACATGGCGTTATTACTCACTATTTTCATAACTAGCGGCAGTCTCAAAGTAACGGATCTGGAAATCCTCTATTAAATAACCTTTTAAAACCTTTTAACTTATGACTTCATTAGGTGTCCAACCGCCGCTTATTGGTATTACCACTGGTGGCCGGCGCATAATGGGCAATTTTTGTTTGGCTGCTGTTTATGTAGACGCAGTTCGCAAAGCTGGTGGACGAGCGATTTTACTGCCGCCTAGTGAAACCGATCCAAGCTTCATCCTTGAACTAGTGGATGGTGTAGTGTTTTCTGGCGGAGGTGATATTGACCCAGATGCCTACAATGGCTCACCACATCCAAGCATATACAACATTGACTCCGAGCGCGATGCTTTTGAATTAACACTTGCTAGACAGCTTCTGAACTCAAACATACCAGTGTTAGGTATTTGTCGAGGCTTAGAGGTGCTAATGGTTGCTAGTGGCGGTGATCTTGTACCTCATCTGCCAGATGAATTTGGTGAAGCGATCGCCCATCGAGTGGATCAGTTGCATCCAATTGAGCATCAGGTGGAAATTCTACCAGACACTCACCTTGCTACGCTTACC
The DNA here is from genome assembly GCA_029379285.1 of Rhizonema sp. PD38. Taxonomy (GTDB): domain Bacteria; phylum Cyanobacteriota; class Cyanobacteriia; order Cyanobacteriales; family Nostocaceae; genus Rhizonema. Next base: position 6,987 of record JAQYWP010000312.1, on the reverse strand, counting down.
GGGGTGAAAGACATGACGGTTGTCTCATGGCATCATCAAGCAACTCGCACTGTTCCTGTGGGATGGCGTGTTGCTGCATCGGCTGCAGACACAGTTATTGAGGCGCTAGAGCATGAACACCATCCTTGGGCTTTAGCACTCCAGTGGCACCCAGAATTATCTCTCAATGACAGATTGCAGCAGGGCATCTTCAGTGCCTTTATTAAAGCAGCACAGAATCGGGCTACTGAGTGATAGCATCCAGAATTCTTATTTATTACGTTTTTGGCGAGTATACCCGCTCAATTGTGCCACAAATGCTTGATAACCATAATGTGGAATAGGCGCATGAGTAGATCGCCAGGGAAGTCATGCGCCGGCTGTGCTGAATTTATTCCATACAAAATCGCCAACATCTGTGGCATCTCGTCTCCATGCTCAAGATCAGGCTAATGCAGGCTAACGCTTGATGATGAGCCTTTACACCTTACAGATTGAGAATTTTTCAGACAAGCATTTCAATACTTATCTGTTTAGCTAGGGAGAAGTAATTTGAGAAAGTAAAACTACCGATATAGCTGGTACATTTTGAAAGCGGTGGTCATTCGTTAGAAAAGTCGAACACTGAGTTAATATTGCTGTGGCTGCATGGATAGCATCGGGTAATTTAATCTGAACATGAGCACGGACTCGAGCAGCTTCAATTAAAATATCACGGCTGACAGGAAAAACTGATAAGTTCTGTGAGCTACTAATAAACTGTTTGTATGTCGTCTGTTGAGCAACGTCCTGATTTTGTAGCGGTTTTACCAATGCCTCAGCTAGTGACAATTCACTGGTTACAGCAATTATATTACCCTGAACAATACTTTGAAATAGCTGAGTTAAATCTTGGATAAATGCTGGATATCCTTCTAAAGCATAAATCCAGATGTTGGTATCGAGATAAATTCGGTTACCTTGAATAGCATCTAGAATTCCCATTGATCGCGTTCTTGGCGAATAAACCGATCAACTTCTTCTGGGGTGGCAAAACTGCCTTTTGCGCTACCAATAAAGCTGCTTAAAGACCTTTTTGACTCCTCAAAAGGTAAGTCCATAAGTACAATAACTTCAACAGTAGCGCCAGTTGGAAGTTCCGAAGAACAGATTTCTACTACACCACCTGGTTTTACGATCGCTTTTTGCCTAAGTCCGCTAAGCATGATTATTTATCCGTCCCTTATATTTAAGCTAAGTCCAAGCCCGAAAAAACGTGCCATCTTCCCATACTGTAGCAGCACGCTGCTCAATAGCTGCTAATGCCTGATGGTCAAGAGGTTTGAAAGCTCGTGCTACATTCACGTTATCTTCCAGTTGCTTGACGTTCTCAGCCGCAATTATGCAACAATTAACTCCAGGCTGCGATAGACTGTATCCCAAAGCTTGCTGCATACCTTGCAATCCACCTGGTTTAAACAACCGACCGTAAGCAGGTACTTTCATCGCAATTACACCAACATTTTTTTGCTTTGCCACTGGTAGAACTACAGGAAGGAAAGGACGTGGATGGTGTTTATCAGCAGCATTTACAGGGATAAGCGTGGTATGAAAAGGATAACGACGCAACCCCTCAGCAATAATTTGTGGATCGTGATGTCCGGTAATGCCTGCAAACCGAACGATTTTCTGATGTATCGCCTCTTCTAAAGCAATAATAGCGCCAGCTGGACTAAAAATGGTGTCGAGTTCTTCGCGGTAAGATACGTGATGCAATTGCCATAAGTTAAGATAATCTGTTTTTAAACGCTTGAGAGTTTTTTCCAATTCTTGCCACGCACCATCCCGATCTCTTTTATCTGTTTTACTTGCTAGAAATATATTAGGGCGATGAGATGGCAAAACTTTCCCTAGATAATCTTCACTTGGTCCATAACTAGCGGCAGTATCAAAGTAACGGATGCCAAGTGCGATTGCTTTTTCAACAATTGCCACAGCATCTCGTTCTCTTCCCTCAGAGGACAAAGGCGTTTGACCTGCTCCACCCAATCCAAATATAGGAACTTTTACTCCCGTGCCTCCCAATACTCGTTCTGGCATTATTGTCAATGACGTGGAGGTGTTGCCCGCATTTTGTTGTAAAGCACTTGCTCCCACTATACCGCCAGCAACAGCAACAGTAGTGACGATAAATTTTCGACGTGTTTTTCCCGTCATAATTTGCTTCTAAATAACAAGAGCGTTTATCTATATAGCTATGTTACGATAAAAACAAATCGTCTCAATATGCAAAGCCGAGATTATTATCCTTTGAACTGTTCATCTCCCTAATCCCCCACCATCTGCATTTTTCTGGGCAAATTCTCGATGAATTTGATACAAGACAATTTTTTGCTGTGCTAATGAATAATTTGAATTTGAAGATGGCACTGACTCCATGAGTCTAATTGCTTCTTGCCACTTGTCTACAACTATCTTCCACTCATCTTGAGATTGTGCTGACTTTGTTAGTTTAGCTGCACGTCGGGCTTTTTTAAGAGCTAAATCATAAGTATCATCCAACGAATTAGGAGATTTAGAGATCATTTCTGGTGATAAATTTTTCCAGAGTATATTTGCAGATATAGGTTGTCTGGCTTCTGGTAATTTGGCAAACAAATATAACCATAAAGCTATGAGAAAAATTAAAATAGTTGTGAAGACTTTTTTTGGTAAACTTCTGTGCTTGAGAAGCACTTGAAAGATATTTTGCTTTTTTTTAGCAGGTTGTTCGGTTTGTATTTGTGTTAAACCAATATCATCTTGTGCATCACCCCTTGATACATCACTTGAGCTTTCTAATGTACTAATAATAGGAACACCATAAATTAGACGCAGTTTAAATAGGTACTCAATTTGGTAAAACAGAGTGGCGCTGAGTAGCCAAACAATAGCGAAAATAACTTGTATATTTCTAGAAAATTGGCTTTCAGCAAAGACAATTGTTTCGTAGTCAAGTTTGAACAGAGGTAGTAGAGGGGTACAAAATAACGTTGCACTCAGTGTAGATAGAATAAGTACCAGCCAGCTATATAAGCTTTCCCACCAACTTATCAGTCCGGGAAACAATCCTTGATGGTTTATTTTTTCCCCAGGAATTGTGGGAATGACGCGACTGAGAAAAAAATGATGAAAAAGAGCGAGCGCAGGTATGGGTAATATGAGTATTATTATAAGAATGATGGTAAATACTTCAGGTTTATCTAACCATTTTGTAGTGAAATTAAGTAATAAATCGTTATGCTTGATTAGGGCAACAAACCCAGTCATCAATACAGACAGCAATAAAGCACTTAACCACGAACCAGGGTAGGGGAAAAACTTTTTCATATAACTTCTGTTTTGATTGAGCGATCGCCTTTGTGCACCTCCACTAGACGACAGCATGAATATGTCGCCGCTTGTCGTCATAACTCGTAAAATTAACCAGATGTATTAGAAGACACTAGTAAAGCACTGATATCTGACAAATACTTCGCTGTTAATTATACATCCTGCAAGTCATATTAAATTTCATAGTTTAAGACATCTATCCCAAGTGGTAATATTTGAAAAAGTTACATTAATAACAGAATTATATGATATTACTGACAACGTTGTTCTAGTGTCAGAATTGAGAAAGATAGTGTTTAAAGAAAATGCCAGCTCTACTTACATATACCAAACAGCCTTGGACAGAAAATTACAGCGAAATCATTGATGTGCGAAGCAATAGTGAATTTGCGGAGGATCACATTCCTGGCGCAATTAACTTACCAGTACTCAATGACACTGAACGTGCAGAAGTGGGAACAATCTACAAACAATCCCCCTTTACTGCCCGCAAAATTGGCGCTGCTTTTGTAGCAAAAAACATTTCCCAGCATATCAGTCAACATTTTGCCGATAAAGAAAAAAACTACCGTCCTCTCATTTACTGCTGGCGGGGTGGACAGCGTTCTAATAGTTTGGCTTTAGTCTTGACGCAAATTGGCTGGCAAGTGACTCTCCTTGAAGGCGGTTACAAAACTTATCGCGCCTATGTCCGCGAGCAACTAGAAAATTTGCCACAAAAATTTACCTATCAAGTATTATGTGGTCTCACGGGAAGCGGTAAAACATCTATACTTTACCAGATGCGCCAACGTGGCGCTCAAGTCCTAGATTTAGAAGCATTGGCTAACCATCGCGGTTCCCTGTTAGGTCAAGAATGGGAAGAAAAGCTTTCTCCTCAACCTTCACAAAAATACTTTGACTCTCTGCTTTTACACCAATTGCAAAACTTTAATCCTCATCAGCCAGTATGGGTAGAATCAGAAAGCGTAAAAATAGGGCAAGTCTATTTGCCTCCATCTTTATGGGAGAAAATGAAACACGCAAGCTGTGTAGAAATTCAACTACCCGTAGCTGTTCGAGTCCAGTTTCTCCTACAAGAGTATCCCCACCTGATAAATCATCCCAAGATTTTAAAAACAAAGCTGGAAAAACTAAAACCTCACTATGGCTGGGAAAAATTAAGTGAGTGGTATTTGATGATTGATACTGGAATGTGGGAATCATTTGTCGAAGATCTATTGCAGTTCCACTACGATCCAACCTACCGCAAATCAATTCAACGGAACTTTACCAATGTCGAACGAGTGTTATCCATACCAGATCTTTGTAATAGTAATATTGATACTTTATTAGATTGTTTGTTACCGGATAATGGCTCATCGACAATGGCGATAGCTTCGCTGCTGCCTTCGGCAGATCGCAACCAGTATGCAAGTGGAAACGACACCATGAAGTTGATTGAATGACTGTCAAGAGAGCGTGTGCGATGCCTTTAGTCCACGGCGATATCGCCCCCATCGCTCCTGACTAATGAAATGCACCGAATCTTAAACAGTAGTATTACAAACAATTCAAATTGGCTGTTTTTCAAAGGTACTTTACCCCATGAATATTTATCAACCTCATTCTTGGCCTGTAACAGTCAACGAGGCGATCGCTATTCAAGAAAAGTTGCAAGCTGAGGTGATAACCGTTGATCAACTCCCAGAACCCGTGCAGTATGTTGCTGGAGTAGACGTGGGTTTTGAAGCAGATGGTACGATTAGCCGTGCCGCCGTAGCGATACTGAGTTTTCCAGATCTGCAATTACAAGAGACGAGCATCGCACGGCGTCCTACAACATTTCCCTATATCCCTGGTTTCCTCTCATTTCGGGAAATACCAGCTGTACTTGATGCTCTCGAAAAGGTTAAAATTAGACCCGATCTTATTTTGTGTGATGGTCAGGGTATTGCCCATCCGCGAAGATTTGGTATAGCCTGTCATTTAGGTGTAATTTTAGATTTACCAACGATTGGTGTCGCGAAATCGTTGTTAATTGGGAAGCATGAAGATTTGGCATCTATAAGAGCAAGCAAGCAACCTTTGATACACAAAAGCGAGACAATAGGGGTAGTTTTGCGGACGCGTACAGAAGTCAAGCCTGTCTATGTGTCTATCGGTCATCGAGTCAGTTTACCTACGGCAATTGACTACGTATTGCGTTGCACCCCAAAATACCGACTGCCAGAAACAACACGCATTGCCGATAAATTAACGCGAGTTCCCTTATAGCTCCAGCACAAGCTGCCCTATTCTGGTAACAATTAGTGAGAAGCTTGATGTTCTAAATGTTTGAGATCTACACAAGCGTCTATGACCTTTTAGGGAGGCACAGACACAAATGCATTTCTATACTTAACATTAACAATTAGTTCTGACTCTAGAGTCCGATCTTGGAGGATCACTAATTACCCCGCTAAACTTCAAATCAATCAGGAGAATTAAATGTTGAAAGTAATTCCGCTACTGATAACCATTGTTACGACCATCACTATCGTACAGCCTTCTAGAGCCATCAATACCGCAAATTATTCTCCTAGTCCTGAAAGTAAGCCAGTATCCAGCAATCTTCATGCCCAAGTTATTTTAGACTTCGGTAATTCACGTTCACGTTCCTACCGTGAACGTGAACGTGAACGTGAACGGCGACGCGAACGCGAACGCGAGCGTTATCGTCACCAAGGGCGCAGACACGAACGTTACGAGGATAGGCAAAGATATAGATACAGATAAAAGAACGGTCTAGTATTATGTACTTACCGTTTTTTAAGCCAACAGGGTTGGTACGGCACATCTGTATCGCACTCCGCACCAAAAAGGAAACGGAATACATCTGTGTTTATGCCCAAACCGTCAAGACTGTTGCTATACAATGTGGTGTACCATCACAATCACGAAACCCACTATACCGTATTTTCTATGGTAGTTTGTCCCTTAGAGAAAGCCAATTGTTAAGTTCTGGGTTCAAGACATACTTGTGACTCTCAGCTAACATTGAAATTACTCTTAAACGATTTTTGATTCGTCTCAACTCCCGAATTTCTTCTATATTGCACGAGCGCCAATTAGCTGCCATTTTGGCAACGGAATTCCACGACATCATCTGCTGATCGCAGAACCAGCGCATAATCTGGTTTAGATCGAGAACTAGATGACCAGGAACTGACCCGAATCGTACTATCATAGATGCCCGCAGCAACATTGCAGAAATAATTAAGGACTCTTGAGTGCTACTGTTCGCCTCGGTTGCCAATCGCTCATAAACTGAAATCGCCACCCCTGCCCATACTAGATCTGATGCCGATTGGGCTTCAAAGGTTGCTGCCTCAGCCAAGCCTAACCAATTAAATCCAAAAGGCGGTTTTATAAAATCTGACTCTATGTTTTTCAGCCAAACTAGTACTGAGACAGCGTTTTGTTGCATCAGATCATCTAGTTGCATTGTGGATTGTATTTGATTCATAATAATTTCATAACTAAATAATAGTTTCTATAGCAGTTGTTGGATCGATGCCCTGTTGCTTAAAAGCTTACGATCCCCGGCTGGTATTGATCGATGATCATCATGGTGGCGTAAACTAAGTACAACGTTTCATAAATTCGTGACGAATTGAACCGTTTGCTGGCGAGGCT
>JAQYWP010000311.1 GCA_029379285.1 Rhizonema sp. PD38 | reverse complement strand
AAGTTAGCTCAATGTTCACCAAATAGCGGGCAGGAAAATCATTTGCGGATAAGGTAATGCAGAAATCTTCTAAGGGTAAGCTAAATTCCTGTTGTAGGGCTTGCATCACCTGAGTGACATGAAATTCAGTTGTCTTTTCGGTTGTCGAAGAAACAAACCCTCCTCGACGGTAGCGAAAGACAATCAGAGGTGCTGTTTCGTAAAAACCTACCACCTCAACGACATCACCAATATCGTAGCGGTAAAAGCCACCGTAATTAGTGATCAAAATTCGATAGCATTGTCCTACCTTAACTTCAGTTGCAAGTAAAGTTTTAGGATGCTCTGCCTCCCATTGATCTTCTGGGATAAACTCAAAAAAACTACTTTCGATCGCCAAGACACTGCCATCTACGTTGACATCAGGGTAAATGCTAAACATTCCTTCTGCTGATGAATAAACGGCACCAAATATGGGAGTATCGCCAAAGTAGGCGGGAAATCGCTCAAAATAGAAATCTGACGTTCCTCCCCGTGCCGTAGCGACAAAGGAAAAATTTGGCCATGCGAGTTTAGGCGTCAGGCGTCCCTCCGATTTCCAGATTTCTCGCAATTGAGTTGCTCGTTTGGGTGTCGATGACAACTGCTGCTGTAAAAGAACGCGAATTTCTGGTTCTAGTTCCAACCAAGGAGCGATTGTCCCTTGATCCAAATCCCGAATCAATTCTTCTGCATAGCGTTCTAAATAGTTGCACGTTCGCAGGATCAACATGGGAAAATTGGCGATTGTGCCTCGCATTGATGTTTCCCGCAGGGCAAAGAGCAAACAAACATAGTGACGGGCTAAGCTATCAGCAGGTTGTAGAGTTTCGTAAGGATGGGCAAAAAATTGTTTGTAAAGAGACTTGTCCATCCGTAGGACACCTGTACTTGATGGGCCGTAATCTATACCTCCACTGGTACGTCCCCATATTTTTACTGAGTTAGTCACCAGCAGTTTGCCGAACTGTCGTTTTTGCTTAGAAAGCGCTTCACTTAAAAAACCGATACCAGTGAGGGCAGCTCGTGCGGTAGTATTTTGCGATCGCCTAGTCGTCGGGATCATTTTCTTTTTTCCTGTCGATCCACTTGTCAGTGTCAGATAAACAACTGGATCTGCTGTCAGGATGTTCTTTTCCCCTTGGACAATACGCTCTATATAGGGTTCATAGCTGCTGTAGGGTAGAATCGGAACTTGCTCTTGAAATTGCTCAATAGTTTTAATATCCCGCAACCCGTATTTTTGACCAAGTTCGGTTTCTCGATGTGCCTGGAGAAGCGTGCGTAAGAACTTCTCTTGTACGGTATCGGTTTGACGGGTTTTTCTAATGAAATTTCCGACGAGTAAGCTTCTAGCAGCAGTCGTTAAAAGTGAAACTAAGATTGCCATTGATATTTTGCAAAAATGACAGCAAACCACTATCATCTTCTAAGAAGTTGATAATACTTAAGTAAATTAGTCAAAAACTGCCCTGAATGTCAAAAAAAGTTGACAAACCACAAACAAAAAATCACAAAAAACAGTCATAACCTAAAGTCTTGTTTATTCCAACCGATTTTCCTAAGTCGTTGATTACATTTTATATTTCTTGAGAAACTACAAGGAAGAGAATGTGTGGTGCTGTTAACAAAGATATCCGTAGTAATAACCTGTTTCACTGGGGCGTTTGTCCTGGCGAGTTTAGTGGAATACTGGCTGCATCGCTTGATGCACGTCTCTGTACGAATTGGGGAACGCCACCGAGATCATCACCGTCGCAATGAAGGTCAAGGTGTTCTGTGGGAGTTTCGGGACTACGTGAGAGGCAGCTTTCTGGTCATGGTCCTGATGTTTTTCCTCTCTTGGGAAGCTGGCTTTGGTTGGTTCCTGGGAGCGTTTGTTTACGCTGCCTTTTCTGCTTATGCTCATCAATTACAACACGAAAATCCCACTAAATGCTTCTGGATGAAGATGCCCGTTCACTACGTACATCATAAGTATGGTATGTGGCATCATAACTTCGGTTTAGCTGTAGACTGGTGGGATCACGTTTTTGGTACGTACAAGCTTGTGGAATGGCTCACTGAAGAAGAACTACAGCAACCCGAACGAGGTTATTTACAACTTCGGTGGTGGTAAAAGAGTGCTGAGTGCTGAGTCCTGAGAGTGTTATTTTTTTACAGCATTTGTTAAAAAATCAAGCACTCAGAACTCACAGAATGTATTGAAGTTGACAAAAAACTTTTTTATTATTCAATCGATAGGATTTATCATGCATTCCTTTCTACTCAGGACTCAGCACTCAGGACTACTGAAACATCTAAAGTTTAGACTTAGGACCAGATGATAGATCTTAAGACTGTCTCAGCACTCAGGACTGTATAAATGACTTTGAACTATTTCCAACAGGCAAAAGCCCATTTTATTGCCAGTCACCAGCACCCAATCAATCAGATTTTGCACCACATTACCAATATTGTGGCGATCGCCGCTGTGGTATCGCTGTTCTACGATTGGCGATTGACATTCGTTTGCTTAGTACTCACTCAAGTGTTCGCTCTAGGAGGACACGCTGTTTTTGAGAAAAATGAACCCGCTTTTGTCAAGTATCCCGGCATTACCATTTTAGTTTCACTTTTGTGGTCTTTCGAGAACTTATTTGGTCTGCGCCAAGTCTGGACATACTTTAAGCAGAAAATAGCATAACGCTCTTCTCAAATTAGTGAATAGGAGAATTCATGTATAAAGATTTACCAGTTATAGATGCAGATGCTCACAAGCTAGAAAATCCCTTGGTACTGAGGGATTATTTGGAGCCGGAGTATCGTGATCGCATCGGTCTTGTGATTGATAGTCTGGGTGACCAACGAGCAAGAATTGTAGACTACAATCCAGCAACTGGGAAGAACGATTTTGGGCGGATGTTTCCTCAACCCCAAGGATTGGGTAAAGGTGGCTTTCGCAACCTGCATCCAGACACAACCTTGGGTGCCATGTTCAATAAAGTCCGAATTGAACACATGGACTCCGAAGGCGTAGATGTACAGGTAATATTCGGCACATTTAACTTAATTTTCTCCAGTCTGATAGATAAAGACTTAGCGATCGCACTGTGTCGTGCTTATAATAGCTACATTGCTGAAGACTGCCGGGGGTACGATAATCGGCTCAAACCTATTGGCGTGTTACCCTTACAAGATGTGAATGCTGCAGTTGCTGAGATGCACCGTTGTATCAACGAACTGGGCATGATTGGCGTTGCCGTAGCTCCAAATATCCCAATCCCCCATCCTAAAGCACCAGACGCTTTTCCAGAAATTCGGATGTGCAAGACAGTTAGCCATCCTGACTTTGCTCCGTTGCTCCAAGCTGCGGTAGACCTAGATATCGCCCTTGGCATTCACGGCGGCCCAGGTTCTTACATGGTTGGTGGTATATCAGATTATACCGAAACTTTTATTCTCACCCATATCTTTGTGCAGCGAAACCAGCAACAGTTGGCTTTAGCACGCATGGTGTTTGATGGAGCCTTCGAGCGCTTTCCCACACTTCGAGTTGGCTTTTTAGAAGGTGGTTGCGGTTGGGTACCGGATCTTGCCCATGCTTTTCACGAACATTGGGAAAAACGCATTCGTGATTTTGACCCCAAACGTCCCTACCGTCCCTCTTTAATGGAATTCACCAAGCTGATGATTCAAGAAAGAGGAACTCACAACAACATTAACTTGATTGGTCAGGCAAAAAACCTCTTCGATCTGTTGTGGAATGTCCAACACGATCCCATGAAGATTGAAGATAATAGCTTATACGAACACTACGACCTCCGCCACCGAGATCCATTAGAGTATTTTGAAAGGGGTCAGATTTTTACCTCTTTTGAATCAGATGACCCAGGTCCTGCTTATCTTCACATTGCTATGGGTGAAGCAGGTAAGCGCTTAGCTTGCTTCTCGGGTGATTACGGACATTGGGATGGTGTTCTCCATAACTGCGTCCAAGATGCAGCTACAGTGGCTGATTATGATCGCGAGCATTTAAAACTGCTACTGGGTGGTAATGCTTTATCACTTTACGGCGATCGCCTGCGACAATCTCTACCTACTCATTTGTTAACTCAAACTTCAAGTAAGTAGCTCGACATTAATAAGTGTAATTGTTTATGATCGTCATCTGTCATTTGTCATATATTGGTGACCAATGCTCGATGGCGGTCATTTTTGTTCATGTACTTATTCAAGTCTGATACCAATTATCAGTTCTCAACTGACTGCTAATCGCTATTCCCAAACCGCAAGAAATGAATACCTAATTTAATGAACCGCCAAGACGCCAAGAGCGCCAAGAAAGTCAAAAGAAAGTAGGTAATCTTACTCGAGCGCTGCGGGGGATAATCGCTCTTTATTGTGAGGATTGAAGAAAGAAAATTGACCAAAATAATGCGAGTTTTACTTATCTATCCGCTGTTTCCTAAATCCTTTTGGTCTTTTGATAAAGCGCTTGAACTGATTGGACGAAAAGTTTCATTACCACCTCTGGGGATGATTACAGTTGCTGCGCTCCTGCCTCAGACATGGGAGTTCCGCTTGATAGACCGTAATGTTCAATATGAAACTGAGGCTGATTGGGACTGGGCAGATTTGGTGATCGTCTCAGGGATGATTGTCCAGAAATTAGACATGTTGCAACTAATCCGTCAAGCAAAGCAACGAGGCAAACTCGTCGCAGTGGGCGGTCCCTATGTGACTTCCGTTCCTGAGGCAGCAATGGATGCTGGGGTGGATTTTTTGGTTTTGGATGAAGGCGAAATTACCTTACCACTATTGGTTGAGGCGCTACAAAGAGGCGAAACCTCAGGGATATTCAGCGCCAATGGCGAAAAGCCTGATGTCACCAGCACACCGATTCCCAGATTTGATTTGTTAGATCTGTCAGCCTACAACGAGATGTCGGTGCAGTTTTCGCGGGGTTGTCCATTTCAGTGCGAGTTCTGCGACATTATTGTCCTTTACGGTCGCAAGCCACGGACGAAAACACCCGCACAGCTTCTGGCAGAGTTGCAGTTTCTCTATGACTTAGGCTGGCGGCGCTCAATTTTTGTCGTGGATGATAACTTCATCGGCAACAAGCGCAATGTCAAGTTGTTGTTGCGCGAACTTGGTCCTTGGATGGCAGATCACGGTTATCCCTTCCGCTTAGCGACTGAAGCCTCGGTGGATTTGGCACAAGATACGGAACTATTGGATTTAATGGTGGCTTCCAACTTTGGCAGTGTGTTTTTGGGTATTGAAACCCCAGACAAGGAAAGCTTGGCTTTGACGCAAAAGTTCCAAAATACGCGCCACTCTCTTGTAGAATCAGTGCAGATCATCAATCATGCTGGTTTGAGTGTGATGGCTGGTTTTATCCTGGGTTTTGATGGTGAGAAGCCAGGAGTGGGCGATCGCATTATTGAGTTTGTGGAAGCGACGGCTATTCCCAAAGCAATGTTTGGCGTGCTTCAGGCACTCCCCAATACAGCATTGTGGAAGCGACTAGAGAAGGAAAATCGTCTGCTGGAAGGAAGCGAAGAGACGCAAGGGCATCAGATGACGTTAACCAACTTTATTCCCACCCGTCCAATAGAAGAACTTGCTCGTGAGTATGTGAGTTGTTTCTGGGAATTGTATGAACCAAGGCGCTACCTTTCACGAGTTTATCGGCACTACATTGCTATGAAGCCATTTCCTCACAAAGTTCCTTTCCGGATGCTGGAACTGATCGAGATCAAAGCAGTGTTGACTATCTGCTGGCGACAGGGAATCAAGCGCAACACGCGTTTCCAGTTTTGGCGTCAGTTGTTCTTAATGCTTCGCAAAAATCCTGGTGTGTTTATTCCTTACCTCAGCAATTGCGCCTTAGTCGAACACTTTATCGACTATCGCCAAATTGTTCGTGATGAAATTGAAGCGGAACTGACTAAGTTACTAGCAAAAGAAGTCACTCTGAAAACTCAGGAGCATCCTGTTTTGGTAAATACCCCTTAGACTGAAATTATTTGGTCACTCATACATCACGAGTTTGAGCAATTAAAGTTGCTATGGTACAAATCGAAGTTCGGCAGATTCGAGTTCCACCAGGACAACGCATACAGTTAGAGAACATTAGTTGGACGGACTTTGAAGCAATTTTAGCCGACCTAGGAGAACGCCGAGCTACACGAATTGCTTACAGTGAGCGGATTTTAGAAATTATGGCTCCGTTGCCCGAACATGAAACTGCGAAGGTGTTCATAGGGGACTTTGTCAAAATTCTGCTTGATGAAATGAGCATTGAGTGGATTTCTCTGGGATCGACTACCTTCAAACAGGAACTGATGGCAGTGGGAATTGAACCCGACGATTGTTTTGACATTCGGAATTGTGCGCGCATGGTTGGGCGCGAACGGTTGGATCTGACTGTCGATCCCCCTCCAGATTTGGCTATTGAGGTAAATTTGACTTCTAGAACCCAAATCAGTGCATATGAGGCGTTGAAAGTCCCAGAAATCTGGTGCTATCACAGGGGAAATCTACAGATAAGCGTGTTGCAAGATGGCTTGTATGCAGATAGTCTTGTAAGTCCAACCTTTCCAGATTTCCCTATTCTTGAAATCATTCCTCAATTCGTCAAACGCGGTCAAATAGAGGTTATGAGTTCCGTCCGACGGGCATTTCAGCAGTGGGTTCGCTCCGCAATAGAAAGGTAATCCGTAATGTTCGGGATGGGACTTTAATAATTATTTAGCAAATCACAAGAGCGAAAAAAATTATGCAACCAATTACCACCAAAGACCCTATCCTCCAAATTCATTCTACTGGTAGAAGCACATAACTCAAATTTCTCGTTAATTACAAGTGTAACTATACATGCTACAGGCAGCAAATCGAATAGTACAGAGCTTATGGTTAGGAAATCAACTATCCTTAATGGAGCAATTATCTATTAACTCTTTTTTGTCAAATGGGCATGAGTATCACTTATATATTTATGACGATGTCAAGAATATCCCAGAAGGTACAACTGTTAAAAATGGTAATGAAATTTTACCAGCAAAAAGGATTTTCACTTACTCAGTAGGGTGGGGAAAAGGAAGTTATGCAGGATTTGCGGATCTTTTTAGGTATCACCTCCTTAAAATTAAGGGGGGTTGGTGGATAGATACAGACATTGTCTGTCTAAAACCATTTGATTTTGAATCAGATTATGTAATTGCTTCAAGTTATGAACGGCAGGGAGAAGCTGCTAATAACTGTGTTCTCAAAATACCTAAAGACAGTTATTTGGCTGCTTATCTTGTTGAAGTTAGTGACAACGCTGATCCAAATACTCTTAAATTTGCGGAGACGGGTCCACTCCTAATTGAAAAAGCAGTTTCTGAATTAAATTATCAACGGCATGTTGTTTCTCATGAGGTATTTTGTCCAATAACATGGAGGGCTGTAAACAAGATAGTTTACAATCAAGAACTACTAACATTTCCCAAGGCTTTGAAATTAGCAAAGGATTGGATAAAACCAATAATTAGACCTGATACCAAATCGGGTAGGATTACAAAGAATAGCTATGCATTACACCTATGGAATGAGATTTGGCGACAAAGTAATTTAGATAAAAATGCAACTTATGATGCAACCTGTTTATATGAGCGACTTAAACGCCAGTATTTATTTAGCAATCATAATTGAAGCGTGAGAAAATACGTAGATAAAAATTACGACGTATTTATAGGAGTTTTAGCCTGTTTTCTTTCTCAAAAATGATTGAGGACTGTTATAGTTGTAATTTTTCCTACTCACCAACTTATTTGCTTTTTTAAGATTGGCTTAATATCCTTTGATCAATCATATCTAATATATCCGTGTCTACAGTCATATCAAACTTCCTGGCAAATAATTTTTCTGATCCTTTAATTTTCTCAAAATCATTTTTTTCTAAAATTTTGGGGTGAAGGGAATTATATTTAGGCCACTCTAAATATGTCAAGCGAGTGTTAATAATGTTTTCCTTAAAAGGTGAATTGGCAATTAAAACTTGGAAAAATAATTCATCTGGGCAATAAGTGTAATTAAAACGATTAACAAACTTAGGGTTTTGCTTCACAAAATCATTTATCCATTTTATGCATTCTCCTGTTAAGCACCAAAATGCTGAACCTCCGTAAAGAGCAAAACCTTCAGGCAACTTACGTCTTTTCGGTACAAGCGAAATCAAAAATGAATATAAGAAAGAGGTAATAAGAGATTTAAACTCACGCTTGTCTGGGAGACAAAAATATTTATTTTTCCAATGAATATGCCAAGATTCTAATCTTGTTAAACCTCCCATATACCATAGACTATAAGGTAGTGGGAAATACTGTATAAATTCTTTATCTTTATTCTCTTGGAAAAACTTCTTGATCTGTTCATTTGACTTGATTAAATAGTCTTGACCCGAGAAGTATATAACATAATCGAAGTCAATACCTGTTTCAACAATTGATTTTATTCCTTCAAGACTAGCTCTAACAATATCAAAACTTCCCCATGCTAAATCGTATCTCTTTATGAAAGAGACATTTGGAAAATCCTTGAGTTGAGTCAGTACTTGATGATAAAACTTATTA
>JAQYWP010000310.1 GCA_029379285.1 Rhizonema sp. PD38 | reverse complement strand
GCTTCCCAAAGTGCTAATAATTTGTCTGGTAATACGAGTACTGAGGTATTGGCAGCGTTTTTAAGTGGTTTAAGCCATTGATTCCAAAACGGCCCAGGCGCAGTCATGCCATAATTTCCATATCGCAGTGTTCCTGCTTGTGCTTCTTCTTTGTATCCGTCACTTTGGACATAGCGGTAAACTGCCGTTGCCCCTGCATCGGTGAAATGGACGGCAAGAATTGCCCCATCTCCATCAAACCAGTGTCCCATATGTAAACCACCTCGCTCCAGCCTTGCCGGACCATTACGGTATAGTGTGCCCTGTAAACCGTGAGGTATTTTGCCAGAGAGGATAAGCAGTTGAGTTGGCGGGAATTCTTGTCCTGGTTGGGCGATCGCACCTGCCCATAATTTTTTTGTTGACTTTTTATTAATTGTATGCATAAAAATCTAAATAATCTTTGCTTGGGAAATTGACTTTTCTCTTCTGATGGCCGCAAAAGCAGTTGCACGCAATGATGTTATTACGCAGCAGGTTGCTGCTTCCGCAGTGTAACGTGCATGAATCAAGTTTTGTTTGCACTTAATGAGCAATACCTTTTGAACGAAAAGGGCGCAGTAGCATTGATAGATACATTTAGTATACAGCCACGTGATTATAGGATACGCATTGAGTCTGCTTTCACATTGCTAGCTGAGTTTTGCAGAATCCATCGTCGGAGCAATTCAGATTTTGAGTGTACTTAAGCAAGAATTAAATAAGTGGTTCTGATGAGGTTGCTCCAATGATAGTAAATCCTAAGGCAAACAGAGGCATTGTTTTGGAAAATCTGCGAATTGTTCGAGGTCCTTATCTACAACAAGGCACTGAATCTAGCATAACAATCTGCTGGGCAACTCATGCTCATTTTCAAGGCAAGGTATGGTATGGTACACTTCCTGACAAGCTTTGTTTAACACAAGAAGAAACAGCAATAACTTGTAACCACAAAGTCAAACTTGATGGACTAAAGCCAGATACTAAGTATTTTTATGCAGTTGGGACAAAAGCAGAAGTACAAGCAGGTGGAACTGAAGATTACTTTTTTGTGACTGCACCAGCAGTTGACTTGACATCCGAACAAGTCAGATCCCTACGCATCTGGGTTTTAGGAGATGCGGGACGTGCTAACGACATCGCGGCACAAGTACGGGATGGATATCTGAAGTTTACGGGAACTCGCCATACCGATCTTTGGCTGATGCTGGGCGATAATGCTTATGATATCGGCACTCATGAGGAATATCAACGGGCGATATTTGAGATGTATCCTCAATTTCTGTGTAATAGTGTCTTGTGGACAGCGATCGGCAACCATGACTCTGGGTGTGCTAGTTCTCTGTTGCAAGCAGGGCCATACTATGAACTTTTCACTCCCCCGACTCGTGCGGAAGCAGGAGGTGTGGCATCTGGTACTGCGGCATATTACTCATTTGATTACGGCAATATTCACTTTATTTGTCTTGACTCATACGGTAGCGTAGACGCGTCAGCGGCTTGTCGCTAGACATCGCACTCCAGAAGGGGAAATGTTGACTTGGTTAGCACAAGATGTCATTTCATCTACGAAGGATTGGAAGGTTGCTTTTTGGCATCACCCTCCTTACACAAAAGGATCTCATGATTCTGATGTTGAGATTGAACTTATTGAAATGAGAGAACATGCCCTTCCCATTTTAGAAGACGCAGGCGTAGACATTGTACTGGGCGGTCACAGCCACTCTTACGAGCGCTCATACCTAATTGATGGACATTATGGAAACTCAGACTCCTTTAGCAATCAAATGAAAAAAGATGGAGGAAGTGGACGAGAGTCCGAATTAGAATTGTATGAAAAAGGTCATTTAGCTTCACATACTGGGACAGTATATATCGTTGCAGGTACATCTGCTCTAGCTGAAGAAGTATCTCTGCATCCAGCAATGTATGCGTCGCTCAGTATCCCTGGATCACTTGTCTTAGACATACACGGTAAAAGGCTTGATGCCACATTTATTGATTCTCAAGGAGATATCAAAGATTACTTTAGTATCAAGAAGTTAACGGCTAATAACAGTTAGCTCGCGTAAAGTGGGCAGTAAAAAAGTAAACAAAGTCCCGTACGAGAGATACTTTTGGGACACTGCCTACCTATATAGGACAATGAAAAATTTCCACCTGCTATTTAATGATTTTTATCAGTACGCAAATCCTAAAATCATTTTCAGGCTGCTATATTGTATATCTTCTATAGTTGAAAATTACCAGACAAAACTATGCCAACAAATTTCCTGATTCTGATTGCTGCAATAGTTGTCGCTTTGATAGTCTTTAGGGCTTTGCTAAGTTTGCTAAAGACAGCTATTAGCACAGCAGTTGCTATTTTTGTCATTGTTGTCATCTTGACAGTTTTTGGCTTCAGTCCTCAAGATTTACTCCATGAAGTTATCAATCTACCTCAAACTTTCAAGCATCTAGTGACAAGTGGTAAGTAAGCATTTTCTGTAGCAGTTCATTAGCGTGAAGGACAGCTAGATTTACGCATAACACGCACAAGTCCTGTTTGAACTGTAGCTAGAGGACGCAGTACTAGATGCAACAGACGAGTGATCACCCGCGTCCCTATTCTTTGTCGTGCCTTAGTAATTACTGCTCTACATTTAGTTTGCTAAAGTTTTTATTGCGATCGCATTCATTTTTGGCTCTCATAGCCTGCGAAGTTGGCGACGCATAGTGGGATGAGGATGTCGGTGTGCGGATAGTTTAGGTGCTGGTGGATTTGATAGATTTATCTCAGCAACAATAATATAGTAAACAACTTGCCTCTTTTCCTATGCTGATCTACGATGTTATTATAGTTGGTGCGGGACCTATCGGGTTGGCAACTGCCATTAGTTTACGTAAGCTTGGTATTGAGAATCTTCTAGTTATCGATCAAGCACGCGTCTTTCGTCAAGTTGGTCAAGTAGTGGATCTTCTGCCTAATGGATTAAAAGCTCTTAAATATTTAGATTTCCAAGCATACGAAGATGTTAAGAAAACTGGTTTAGAGTTCCTTAATCAAGCTCAATTCAGTGGCGAGAAGACAGAAATAACTCAAGAACAAAAACCTTCAAAGGCTTCATCCGAATGGGTTAGCAGAAATTTGCAAGGGCAAACAACTCGCGCAGTCTCGTTGAAGTACGACGACTGGTTTAAAGATTATGGCGAAGGTCGAGTGCCAATTACTTGGTATGATTTGCAAACCACTCTCAGAAATCAACTTCCACAAAATCAGGTAAAAGCCAATCACCGTTGTATCAATATTGTGGATGAGCCAGAGACTGGGTGTGTTCGGATAGATTGCTTATCTAATATAGAGGCAGAAGCCAACCCCTACGCCTATTGGGCAGACGGGCAGAAAGATAATGACACACAACCCCAGAATTCAGATACTGCTCCTCAAGAAAAATCTCTTCGAGCTAAGCTAGTTGTTGCAGCAGATGGGATCAACTCTACAGTTCGTAGAGTACTTTACGCAAATAGTCAGTATCATACTTTTGCAAAACCTGAATACTCCGGGTTTGCCGCAATTATTTGCGAGGAAATAACCGAAATCCCAAATAAACTGCAGACAGAACTTGAAGAGAAATTCTTTCAAGGCTCACGAATTTTGACAATTAGCAATGATGAAATATCCAACTCCACGTATAAATCCAACCAAAGGATGATGTTATTTCGTAGACAAAACGTTGGATATATGCTACATCTTGCTTTGCCATTAAATTCATTGCAGGGAAAGGCAGGAAATGCTTTAGTTGATTTAGCTTTGCAGGAATTAGAGAAGGCTAGTTTTCCTGATGTACTCCAGCAATTAGTGCAAAAATCACCCCCTGCTAATATATTGCAGCGTCCATACTACATTCACCGCGCTACCGTTTCAGACTCTGTACAAATTCCCGGTGTGATTCCGCCAGCTTGGAGTCAAGGGCGAATCGTATTAGTAGGTGATGCGGCACATGGTATGCCTCCCTTTATGGCTCAAGGTGCTAATCAAGGATTTGAAGATGCACTCTTGATTGCAAGGCTGATTGCTAACATTGCACAGAAAAATAATTGGGATGACATGCAAGCTATAGCCAAAGCTTTCGAGAAATATGAGTCTCTTCGTCGCCCATTAATGGCATATGTTCAACAGGCAACATTGACACGCTTTCCCTCATCGTCAGATAAAAACCAGCTTGATTACAACCAACAGGTATATTGCAGCAATGTTGAGCAAGCGATGGAAGCATTGTTGTAGGTGGGCGAACGTCATTCTATACTCTCAGTACACTACATCCAGGAGCAGGAACTTGGCAAGGGGATGACTTATATGAGTGCTTGGAACTTGTTTACGAAACCCATTCCCAGGCAGAATTTTAGCAATGTATCTCCTAGACACCAACCATTGGAGCCGCATCATTTTTGGAAAAACAAACGTCATTCGTCGGTTGCAAGAACACATTGGCTTAGCTCAGAGCTTGCACCTGACCGGATAAACTCTGAATAGGCACATAAAAAGCATAAAAATGAGACATAAGAACAAGAAATAATCTTAAGTATTCAAATGTATTAAATATAAACTAATTAATAAGTAAAGCTTTGTAGTTGAAAAAAAGACTTACTTCATTTACCTGACTGGGTAATCGCTGCACAAATTGCCTTCCAAGCCTGCTTATCACAAATACTCGTGTTGCTTCTTTGACTTGATATTGAACGAATACACCCTCTTGCATTTAGTCATGGAATTGACATTCGCTCCTACCAGGTGCAAGATCTGAGTTAGGGGTTGCAATTAGCGTTATTGTGCATCGCATAGCTTCCTTTTTGGCTATATTCCGAAAAACTGCATACTCAAGATGTATTCAACAAGCATAAGCCTGAACATCTGCTGATTGAGTCCAGGTTTAGCCCGCATTTATCACAAGCGTTGCGATACGGATCGCAGCCTTGAGTGCTCCGTGCGATCGCTTATCTTGTTGCCCATTCAACTAGGAGAAAACGAATGACTCACAAAATTTATGCCTTATTTGTTGGTATTGATAATTACCATCCTGCATCAGGAGTGAATTCCCTAAATGGCTGCGTCAATGACATTAAAGCAATAGAAACATACTTACGCCAGCGAATAGCTACTGACAATAAATGGGAATTAGTTCCAAGGACTTTAACTAATGATGCCGCAACACGTCAAGCGGTTATCGATGGCTTTCGGGAACATCTATGTCAAGCGGATAGCGAAGATGTTGTATTATTTTATTATGCAGGTCATGGTTCCTACGAAACAGCACCAGAATTTTTTCGTAAACAAGAACGAGATGGAAAAATTCAAACTTTTGTTTGCTATGACAGCCGTACATCAGAAGGTCAAGATTTAGCAGATAAGGAATTAAGCTATTTAATTGAGCAGGTAGCAAAAAATAACCCGCACATCTTAATTATTTTGGATTCTTGTCACTCTGGTACTGCCACAAGAGATCCAGAAGTTGTCGAACGTCAAACAAATTCGGACGGAAAGGTAAGAGATTTAAAAGACTTTCTTTTTCCCCAAGAATGGCTGAATTACCGCATCAGCGAAAGTTATAAGCTACCCATACATGTAGCAATTTCTGCTTGTCGCAACTTTCAAACTGCGAAAGAGCATAGAGGCTCAGATGGTCAACCTCGTGGTGCTTTTTCTTACTTTTTAACCGAAGCTTTACAGCGTACTAATGGTAGTTTATCCTACACAAACTTAGTTCAAGATATTAATGCTTTGATAACTGGTCAAGTTAAAGAACAGTCACCCCAAATAGAAGCAACATCTGATGATTTAATCAAAACTTTCTTGGGAGGTGCAGCAGGCGAACCTATCAATTATTTTACTTTGAGTTATGACAGCAAGACTCATCGCAATTGGATAATTAACGGTGGTATTTTACATGGTATTCACCCAAAATCTGAAGGTGAGACTAGAGTCGCTATTTTCCCTCAAGGAAGTTCACCAGAGCAGTTACGGGAAATTGACAAGGCTATTTGCGAAGCTACGCTGACTCAAGTATTTACAGAAGTCAGTTTAGCTGAAATTAGCGGTAATAGTAGTCAATTATCTCAATATCAACCTTATTGGGCAATTGTGAGTAGTGTACCATTACCTAAGTTAAAGGTCTATTTTCAAGGTGATGATGAAGGTGTTAAACTAGCTCGTACAGCAATTTCAACAGTTAATGATAGTAAACCTTCCTTATGTGTTCGAGAAACCGAATCTTCTACAGATGCTGATTATTACTTAGAAGCAAGTAACGGTCAGTATTGGATTAAGCAACCCACTGATAAACAGCCATTAGTAGCACCAGTTCCAGAATTACCAGATAAACAAGGATACACTCAACAACGCGCAAACCAAATAATCAAACGTTTAGAGCATATTGCACGTTGGAAGAACGTTCTAGAATTGAAAACTCCACCAACTAGCCAAATAAAAGCTGGTGATGTGGAAATGGAAGTAATTGTTACTTCTGGGGATAAACAATATTCATCAAAGACAGAAGCTTCTACTTTGCGAGGGGAATATACTTGGGAAGATAATAAGGCAGAACCACCTGAGGTAAAGATTAAAGTAACTAATAAAAGCGATAAAGAACTGTATTTTCAAGTAATAGAATTAGCTGGAGATTATGAAATAGCTGTTCCTGAATTTTTTGAAGAAAGGAGCAGCATACGTTTATCTAGCGGAAATGTTGCCGAAGGTGAGGAATTAAAGTTCCAAATTCCCGCAGCATACTTAAATAATGGAATTACTGAGTACGACGAGATTTTTAAATTAATTGTCAGTACTAGAGACTTCAATGCAAGTTTGCTCCAACAACCTGGTTTAGATTCTCCACCTCCAGTAAATCGCTCCTCAGGTTTATCTGGTACTCTCAATCTTTTAATGGACGAAGTTTATACTCGTACTCGTCAAGCTGTCCCAAAAAAAGACAAGTTTATCGATAACTGGATGACTCAGGAAGTTAAAATGACTCTGGTAAAACCACCTGGTGGAGTAGAAATCAAAAAGTCTGAGTCATCGACTTTACTGACTGGTGTCGAACTACAAGGACATTCAACTTTTGAGGGAAAATTTAGTTTTAACCCCTTACCTCCCAGTAGTCGGGATGTTAATAGTAATTTAATACCACCGATTTTATTACAAGAGCAAACTATTCTTCAACGAGACGGCGGAAGGACGCTGGTTGAACCATACGAATTTAACATGACTCGCAGCCCTGGTTCGTTTAGCGTCTTGGAAATTGTTAATGTAAAAAATCACAAAAATGTAACGCCAGAAAATCCGCTCAGATTATTGGTTGGTAAGCCATTATCATCAGACGAAAATATCTTACCCATAGCGTATGATGGAGAATTTTTCTTACCATTGGGTAAAGCTGTGACGAGGAATGGTAAGACAGAAATTACAATAGAACGTTTACCCGAGCCAACAGTCAATAGTCGCAGTTTACAAGGTTCAATTAAAATACTTTTCCAAAAACTGCTGTACAAGAGCTTGGGTAAAAATTTTACATATCCGCTTTTGAGAATTGCGAAAGTTTCTCCACAGGGAAATGTATCTTATCACGAGAATGAGGATATAAAAGCCAAAGTTTCCTCAGCCAATAAGATTTTACTTTACATTCACGGTATTATTGGCGATACAAAAAGTTTACTTCCTAGTGTCTTGGCAAAAACTACAGAGAATGGACAAGAGCAAACTCTCCAAGATAAGTATGACTTAGTTCTGGCTTTTGATTACGAAAATATCAATACGACAATTCAAGAAAATGCCGAACTACTTAAGCAAAAATTAGAAGCGGTTGGTTTAACTGCTAACCACGGGAAACAATTACATATTGTTGCTCATTCAATGGGTGGTTTAATCTCTCGTACTTTTATTGAGGAAAAAGGCGGAAATCAAATTGTCCAACACTTAGTAATGTTAGGTACACCTAACGCGGGTTCTCCCTGGCCTAAAATTCAAGATTGGGCTTTCACTGCTCTTGGTATAGGGTTAAATCAGCTTTCTAGCGTTGTTTGGCCTGTAAATATTATTACTGCATTGCTCGCGTTTTTGGATACTCATGATAACGCTTTGGATCAAATGCAATTCCAAAGCGATTTTATCCAAAGTATAGCCAAAAATATTGACCCTAAGATACAGTACACTATAATTGCGGGCGATCGCTCGATTCGTTCAGAAGCATTACAAATTCAAGCCGGAAAAAACTCCAGTCAAATACAGCGACTGATGCAGAAATTATTTGGCGTTGCTGTAGATAGTGTCGTAGATAAGGTGTTTCTCACTCAACCAAACGATATCGCCGTGACATTGGAAAGCATCAAAAGTATTAGCCTACAGCGAACCCCTCAGCCAAGAATTATATCACCAGATACCGCTTGCGACCATCTCACCTATTTCACCAGTCAAGCTGGTTTAGATGCGTTAGTACAAGCACTCTGCCATAATTCGTAAAATTCGTAGGGTGGGCATTGCCCACCTTATAATTATTTAAAAAGTTCAACGTACTTATCTACCTGACTTTACTTGTATACAATTTATAAAATATTAAGTTGCGATTAAATTATCAATATGCCATTAACAGATGAGCAG
>JAQYWP010000309.1 GCA_029379285.1 Rhizonema sp. PD38 | reverse complement strand
GTTCTTTGACGACTAACCAACAATTAGAAAGCACATTTTTTTGATAATGATTATTATTATGAAAAAGAGAATACATTTAATTTGTTCAAAGTCATATCTGATAGCTGTCTTGGTGCATTCCACTCTGTTCAGGCTCGTCTATATTTAGATGTGTTCGCCCTGGCTAAGATCACATTGCTAGTATTTGGATTAGTCCGGTGTTCAAGTATGAGCAATCCTAAATACGTTGAGTGCCTTAGTAACCAAGGAAGTCAATTAAGGTAGGATGAACTTCCAAGCCGGAGCAATACAAAGATATTTATGAAGCAGCAACCGACTCTTCAAACTCAACGACTTATCTTACGACCCCTTAATTTAACAGATGCAAAACAATTACAGCAACTGGCTGGTGCATACGAGATTGCAGTAACAACACTCAGTATTCCATATCCTTATCCGGACAATCTAGCCCAACAGTGAATTAAAAGGTATCAAGCTGAATTTGAAGAAAGTACCGGAGTCACTTTCGCCATTGTGATTCGCGATCAAGCGGTGCTTTGTGGAGTTATCTTATTGAAAATCACAGCAACTCATGCCAACGCCGAACTTGGCTACTGGATTGGAACGCCATACTGGGGACAGGGTTATTGTACTGAAGCGGCTATTAGCATCATGGAATACGGTTTTTTAGAATTGGAATTAAACCGTATTTATGCAACACATTTTAAACGTAATCTTGCATCTGGGAGAGTCCTCCAGAAAATTGGCATGAAATATGAAGGATGTCACCGCCAGCATATAAAAAAGTGGGGGGAGTTTGAGGATTTGGAACTGTATGGGATATTGAAGAGTGAATGGCTCAACAGGCAATATTAGGCACTTGCCAGTAAATAAATATCTAGAGACGTATAGCACAAATCGCTGTCTCTCGCCTCCTGCCCCTCTCTCCACATAAGATGATCATTATTATTTAAACTATTTTAAGTATTTTAACTGATTGACAATCATACACTTTATCTTAAAATATCACCGATGCTCCCTCACAGAAAAAGCCGATTCAAGTCTAACAAGGCATCTTCAAACCCAGGAATTGGAACTGACTGATGGGGTAGAGAAATTTGCTTACTGAGATAGCTAAACTTTTTCTGAGCATTTTCATAAGGCTGACTGTGACGTTCTAGTTGACGATCTGGCAAATTCACGATCCAGTAATGGGAAATTCCTGCTTCTGCATACAACGACAGCTTCGTTGCCTGATCATAATCTAGAGTTTTATCGGAAATTTCAATCGTCAACAAAATATCTCTAGGGTAGGGATGGTGCGCGAGATAATCTTCATCTCTTCCCCGTGCAATGACAACATCTGGTTCAGGCTCACTTTGATTGGAGAGAGTGATCGGATCTTGACTGCGGATAACTGCGCGATCGCTCCATAGCCGATCCAGTTGGCGACACAAAATAGAACTATACACTGTATGCGGCGTTCCCTTTGCAGTCATTTGAATTAGTTCTCCGCGAATCAATTCTATGCGATCGCCCTCCGTTAAGAATCCGAGTTCAATCAGCCGATGATACTCATCAATTGTGAAAAGCTTCGGTGTCGCAATCATGGAACATCCATTATAATAGGTCTGTTTCCACTTTACCTTCCCAACACCTCAAACTGCTGCCAGCATAGGTACAAGGCACGCGGAACGTGAAAACAGCCTTTCCATTTACCCCCTTTAAGGTTCAACAGAACTTCCCCACGACGATTAAGGTAGCCAAACCACTCACTGTGCTGAGGATCAGCAAAGTGCGACCAAGCGTATTTATGTATCCTTTGATACCATTCCCAGCACGCTTCACGTTTTGTCAGACGATAGCCCATTGCTAAGGCAACTAAAGACTCCAAATGTACCCACCAAAGCTTTTGATCCCATTCTAGTTGCTGTGGGGGATGACCGTCTGCATCCATAAAATAGTACAATCCACCGTATTCGCTATCCCAAGCAAAATTTAGAATATTTAGCACCACATCAACAGCTTGGTTAATAGTGTTGGTATCGTTGCGCCGACGGGCAATATCCATAATAAACCACATGGCTTCGATACCGTGACCGGGATTAATTAACCGTCCTTCAAAACAATCAATGTGGGAACCATCAGGAGCAACGTTTTCGTACATCAGCCCCCGATATGAGTCAAGAAAATCACCCATAACTTCCCGAACAGTCAAATCTAGGACATGCTCCAGCGTTTCATTAGGCAGCAGCCATTCCATTTCCAAACTCAGGTTGGCTAAAATCATGGGCACTGCCAAGCCTTTCATTTGACGTGTACCGGGATAAGTCTTGTTATAGTTGCCCTTCGGGTTATCCTTGCGCCGCAAAACGTTGTTGTAAGCCTGCAATGCTATATCCTTTGCCCAATCTTCCCCAACAACAAGCGCATATTGACTAAATGCCATCGCCGCAAAGCAATCAGAAAAGATATTGTAGGGCTGTACCAACGGCTTGCCTTCACGAGTGAGAGCAAAGTACCAATTGCCATCAGAATCTCTGCCGTGTTGTGCGAGAAAATGGGCACCATTACTGGCAATTTTCAGCCAGTTTGCACGTTTTTCTATCTGGTTGCAAAGCATGGAAAATATCCACACCTGGCGATTTTGTAGCCAAATAAACTTATCTGTGTCATAAACTGTGCCTTCACGATCCAGGCACGTAAAATAGCCCCCAAACTCCCAGTCGAGCGAGTGTTTTTCCCAAAATGGGAGTACGTCGTTGAGAAGCGCGTTTTTGTAAAGTTCAGCAAGCATTTTAAAATCCTGCTCCATAAATCGCCTCTAAGTTAAATGAGTACCCTTGGGATTGTATTTTTAAATACGATAGTTTAACAATATTCCTTGATTCTACTTTAAAACATCCAGCTACCACACTGGAGTACGAAGTTGGCAGATTTTCCCCAACCTGGCATATGGTGGAAGTCTCCGTCGGCTGTACAGTTTTGATTAGAAGTATAAGCTAATACA
Organism: Rhizonema sp. PD38; assembly: GCA_029379285.1. Taxonomy (GTDB): domain Bacteria; phylum Cyanobacteriota; class Cyanobacteriia; order Cyanobacteriales; family Nostocaceae; genus Rhizonema. The sequence goes on along the minus strand of JAQYWP010000309.1, from coordinate 5,663 downwards.
ATGAGAAGCAATTATATGACAAAGGACACAGCCAGACAAAACTTTGTCCTATTTGTCACCATTCTATGCTTTATATCAAGCAGGTGCAAGTATTTGGTCAGAGAGATAGGGAAATATTTACATTTTTGAGGTTAATCTTTCTGTTGTTAAGAAATTCCACCCTAATGTTAGTTTTACTATCAAGAATTCAAGAATTCTTGACTTTACATTTCTTATATTTATTATAGAATTTCAAGCAAGGTTTAATCAACAGCCCAAAAACAGATTTACCTTTAGTCAAACTTTATAAAGGGAATGGGAAATGGGGAAGAAAAACACAATTCTCCAATCACCCATTACCATTATTATTTTTTAATTCCTGGTAGCGGCACTTGCAGCTTACGCGCTTGTAGACGCAAACTCTCAAGGCGCGATCGCAAATCATGAATTACTTGTTGAATCTCTACGTTTGGCCAACGAGAATCCCAAATTCCTTCCTCCTGCTGACGTAGTTCTACTCGTTCAAACAACTGACCAAAAGTTTGGGGTTGTGCTAATTCCTGAACAAACCATTGGGTTGTCACACCTAAGGTGTTTGCGAGAACTGCTATCTCCTTTTCAGATGGCGGATAACCATTAAATATATTACTCCAAATTATCCGCAGTAGGTGACGTGCTAGCAAGCGAGTTTCAATTGCTACTGCTGACTCAACTAAATACGCCTGCTTTTGCCTCCCCATTTTTGCCCACTCGCTTAACTGGTTTGCCATACCCACGTCAGTTCGTCCAGTTTCCCTTGCTGAAGTCACAACCCGTACTAAAGGACTACGGCGAATACGGGCATTCACTCGCATGAGAGAACGGCAAAAAGCTACATCTTCTGGAGTTCGGACAGCCGGTAAGCCTCCCGCTAAGGCATACATCTCTGCTGTAACTGCTAAACTTGCTCCATTATATTGGTAGTGTCGGGGAAAAGGATCATAAGGATCAGGGTCAAGGTAACTTTCTAATTCTGCAATCAAATAACCGTAGCCCACTACTTGCAGGTGGCATGTTCTGGCATAGGGGTGGAGTGCAGCGCGTCCATTTGCTTCTGCAAGAATTCGTCCTCCCACGGCATCAACACCGCAGGCAATTTCATATTGGGTGGCAGCAACCCAAGTTGGACTCACTTGGGAGTCGCCATCAGTGGAAGCAATAATCCCCCGTCTGTTTCCCAAACTTTTTAGGCGACGGTATGCCTCGTCCATCAAAATTTGCCGGACTCGACCGATGTAAGCCTCGGCAGGAGGTAGAGTTTTCTCAATAACGTGCAGTGCTAAGTCTGGATGTTTTTGGGCAAAGGCATGGGCAATCTCTACTGAATTATCAGTGCAATTATTTGCTAACAGAATAATTTCGTAACATGTTGGGTTTAAGCGCTGTCCTTTTAGATCTATCTGTTCTGCTAAGGCAGTGAGGGTTGCTGCCAAATGTTCTGCTTCGTTGCGGACAGGAACAATAACGCAAACTTCACAATTTTGTGAAGGTGGTGTTTTGACTAAAGGTTGAGAAAAGTCTATACACTCAGCAACTCTTTGCAAACCCTCACTTTCGATAAAAACCATTTTTCCATCTCCGGGAAAAAAGACAGAGCGCATTCATCTGAAACTTGCCTTTTTAATTTTTAATTTACACAATTTATTATTTGAAGTTCATGACTCAGTTTGAATCCATCTAAGGAAAGATTAGTGTCAAGTGAAATTCACTCAATAGATTTAGCCGAGAAAATTTGTTGATGTCTTATACAAAATAAATTTTCTGAAAGGTATTGAGTTATTATCTTTCAGATTTTTTGTCAGTGAGTCTCATGGCTTCCTCTCAAGAAATCGCTCACTCAGTAACAGAAAAAGTCCATTTTTCCATTTTCTGTATTTAGTATCATTAGAAACTGAAAAAGTTTGTTTCTCCGCGATTATGCAGAGAATATACCGGAAGAAAGAGGTGTTAAAGTTAACAAAAAGTCATAATGATGCTGACAATTATGAGCTAAGAGCAGACTAATGCGAAAACTGAAACAAGCTGTTAATAATCTGCCTCTTAGCTATCAGAAATACTCACTCAGCAAGTCTCAAGCCACCTCTAAGCATCAAAGCCTCAATGCGTTGAATCGACTTAACCTTTCCTTAGGGGATGTTCGAGATGTCTTTGAACCTTATCTAGCAATCTTCTTAGCCAGTGATCGTCACTGGAATCAGGCGCAAGTGGGTATTGCACTCTCTACTACAAGCATCGCCGGAATTGTGGCTCAAACACCTGTAGGTGCCTTAGTTGATGCTTCCCAGAATAAACCAGTGCTGGTTGCACTCGCGACTCTAGCCATTGCCGCTAGCTATATGGTGATTGTCCACTTTATAAATTTGTTTGCTGTAATTGGTACTCAAGCTGTCATCGGTGTATCAGCAGTGATTGTAGCTCCAGCTGTTGCAGCTATCTCTTTAGGATTAGTAGGGCAAGACCGTTTGCGTGTTCGAGTGGGACAAAACGAAGCGTTTAATCATACAGGCAATGTTGGTGCGGCGATTATCGCAGGTTTGTTAGGTCGGTTTATCGGGCGAGTCTGGATTTTTTACTTCTTGATGATTCTATGTTTTGCCGCTATTATTTCAGTCTTTCAAATTCGCAATCGAGACATCGATAATAGTCAGGCGCGTGGAGATAACCAAGAAAATGATCATGGGCAGCAGCGGACTACAGTGAAAAACTTGTTAAGCGATCGCCGCCTACGGATATTTGCTTCGTCCGTCATCATCTTTTACCTTGCCAACGCAGCGCTATTACCTTTAGTCAGCTAGGAATTAAGTGGAGGTAAGCAAAATAGCTATAGCTGTTTACGTTTCTACAGCGGTTGCGATCGCACAGTTGATTATGATTCCCATCGCTGCTTAGACAGGAAAAACTGCCGAGCATTGGGGGAGAAAACCTTTGCAGCTCATTGCCTTTAGCGCCCTCTTACTTCGTGCTTTATTGTATACAAGAAGCCACAATCCCTGGTTTTGGGTGTCCGTACAAGTTTTGGACGGCATTGCATCTGGTATTTTTACAGTCATAGTCGTAATAGTTATTGCGGATTTAACCCAAGGAACTGGTCGGTTTAATTTGGCACAAGGAGTCATTAATACTATGATTGGTATTGGTTCTGCGATCAGTAATTTGGGTTGTGGATTCTTGGTGAAAGTCGCAGGTTATAACGTTGGTTTTATGACGCTAGCAGGGATTGCTGCCGTTGGGTTGGGATGGTCGTTAATCAAAATGCCAGAAACGAAGGGAGTTGGGAAGCGCGGAGTAGATGCAGGTTTTAACGATTAATTTTAAGCGTTGCATAGGTGTTCTGGTAAAACCTGCCTGTACAAAAGTGAAGAATGAGAGTTTGTAGTGAGAGCTTGAGATCTGAAAATCCGCAGCAGAAAGAATCTGGAAATTTATTCCTTGTGAGTGAGGAATTTCTATAAACGTGCAGCTTAATCTATAAGTCGTTTTCTACTACACGAAATTTTATGCAGGAAATGGAAGCAGTTGTCGCCAAAGTTAATGATTTTGCGGATGGTGAAAAGCGTCAGGTTTCTGTAGGTGAAACAGACGTACTGCTGATTCGTGTCAATGGAAGCTTTCACGCCCTTGCTGCATATTGTACACACTACCAAGCACCGTTAGCGGAAGGAGTACTTAGTGGAGATTGTATTGTTTGTCCTTGGCACAATGCGTATTTCCAGATTACAACAGGCGACCAACAAGAGCCACCAGGTTTAGATTCTCTACCTTGTTATCAGGTAAGAGTTGAAGGTGAAGATGTGATTGTTAGTGTACCTAAGAAAGCATCTGATTCGAGAACACCTACAATGGCAGAATATAATTCTGATACGGATGGACGCACGTTTGTGATTTTGGGAGCAGGTGCGGCCGGTGCTCACGCAGCAGAAGCATTGAGAACTTTAGGCTATCAAGGGCGTATCGTAATGGTAAGTCGTGAAGACGAACTCCCTTATGATCGCACTTGGTTGAGTAAAGACTATTTTAACGGTGAAGTTCCTCGGGAGAAAATGCCTTTGAGGTCGCCGGAGTTTTACAAAGACAACAATATAGAGGTTCTGTTAAACAAACAAGCCGTGCATGTTGATGCTAAAGCAAAAACCATCACCTTTGAGGATGATGATACCTTGAATTATGATGCTTTACTGTTAGCCACAGGCGGACAGCCGAAGCAACTCAACGTAGAAGGTGCAGATTTACCCAACGTTTTCACTTTCCGGAGCTTTGCCGATAGCGATCGCATCTTAGCAGCAGCTTCCCATGCAAAGCAAGCTGTTGTTATCGGATCGAGTTTTATTGGTATGGAAATTGCTTCCGGGCTGACCCAAAAAGGTGTTAAAGTGACTGTGGTTTCACCTGAATCGTTGCCCTTTCAGAAAATTTTGGGTGAAGAACTTGGGAGAGTCTTTCAACAAGTTCATCAAGAAAATGGAGTTATCTTCCAACCAGGCAGGAAGGTTACCCAAGTAGAAGGCGACGACAAAGTAGAAGCGGTTATTTTGGATAATGGAGAACGTCTCCTCGCCGATATGGTTGTCGTTGGTATTGGTGTACAACCAGCAACAGACTTTCTTGCTGGTGTAGATTTACACCCCAAAGACAAGAGTGTGCCTGTAGATGAATATCTCTGTGCTACTGATGGTTTGTATGCAGCAGGTGATATTGCCCGTTTTCCAGACTTGCAGACGCATGAAACAATGCGCATCGAACACTGGCGCGTTGCCGCGCAACAAGGACGCATTGCCGCTTATAATATGGCAGGAATTCCCACTAAATTCAGAACTGTACCTGTTTTTTGGACAAAGCAGTTTGAATTTCCCTTACGCTACGTTGGTCACGCTGACCAGTGGGATGAGATTATTGTAGATGGCGATTTGCAAAAGCGTGAGTTTATCGTCTATTATGTCAAAAATAATCGGGTCTTGGCAGCAGCAAGTAGCCAAAGGGACACAGAAACGGCTGCTATTACCGAACTTATGCGGTTGAACCAAATGCCAACTCCATTGGTTTTGCGTCAGGGCAACTTTGATTTAGTTGGGCTGTTGTCATAACACCGATTAGGTTTAAGGACTTAACATTGCCTACATCCGCACCTTTATAGTACACTTCGATTACCTCTGTGGTAGCTTGGGTGTGCAAGTGCAGTTAGGCGATGTATTACCCTCTTGTCAGTTGTTTACCTTGGAGTCAGTTGTCTTAAACGGTTATGATTTCATCCATCTTCCGCTTGAAGATTAGCGATACATTCTTGGCCTCTGTCTTGGTATTTACCTATATAGCAGTCCTAAATCATTTGTAAAATTCTCTCTCTTTCTTTTCTTGGCGAACAAGAGCGTTCTTGGTGAACCAGCGCGCATGAGGCGTTTTCCCGCCGTAGGCGACTGGTGTTAGCGCAGCGTTAGCGACGTTAGCGTAGCGGTAGCGAGGAACGAGCGTCAGGAGCGTCACCCGTTAGCGCAGCGTTAGCGAGGCACGAGCGTCAGGAGCGGTAGCGAGGAACGAGCGTCAGGGCGGTTTATTCCAAAAATAATTTTCACGACTCAATTAGGATCGCTATAAATAAGTGGTTCGGCACAAATAAACGTAATTGGTTAGAGTCGTCATTTGTCCTTTGT
>JAQYWP010000308.1 GCA_029379285.1 Rhizonema sp. PD38 | reverse complement strand
TCTATTTAAATAGCAGAATTTTCTCTAATTTTCTTTCAAAATGAGAATTGCTGGAATTGATGTGAATGCAACGCTTTTGTAAGACAATTCTAATACACTGGAGGCGTGTAGTGACATGAAAAAAACCACGCGCCTTTTATGCAGGATTGGGTGCGTGTTTTTGTCTTCTAACTGGAGTTTAGTGGAGCATGAACTGTCAGTTCAGCACCGTGTAGCGCAAGATCGATAGTGGCATAGACTATCCAAAGGTCTTCCGCAGCGTGGCAACCGATACATGCGGCCAGCTTAGATTGGTAGTCGTTCCCAGAATCGGGAAATTCAACTCCACCGTCTGAACGTATTGAAGTTGCAGGAAGTTTCCGGTTTTATCCCTGATTGTCTCAAGCCAGAATGTCGCGAATACCAGTGCCGCATCTGCATTGGTGACCAGGAACGGCATGTTCTCGATGCCGCCTGCGCCGAGTGCTACCGGGACGGGTCCTGTTGTGACGTTCAAACTTGCCGTGGTGGCGATATCGAGAACAACCATTTTTTCGATAAACTGCTTCGCAATGGCTGCCTGAAGCAATCGTGTCGGATCATTGATCACTTTCTGCATCGGGACGCCATCGATCTCTGACGGTAATGGAACGCTCGGCGTATCTCCGGCGGGTGTTCGGAAATTCACTGCCGCTGGCGTGGTGTTAGAAAGATCATAGGGTGGAAACCCGCCTTGCGTACCCCCTACGGGCATAGGATCGTCCACTTTGAATGGGGCAGTATTGACTGGTTTGATGTCGAACGTCCCGTTCGTCAGAGATGACACGGGAATAGCCAATCCCTGCGCCAGCAAGCTGTTCCCATGCGGAATATTACCCATGCGTGCCACGATCTGCGCTCCCGGCGGCGGTGTTTCCGACGGCGCGGTTGTCGCTGGCTGTGTCACCCAGATTCCCGGCTCGATATGAAGAGCCCCGCCTGTAACGGAATCGGTGATCTTCTGTAAGTAGGTCAAACCGAACAGTACAATATCGTCCTGCGCGAAACCACGGTTGGGTATCGGTGATGCGATTGGGTCGATCTTCAGAATTTCACGGGTCTGGTTGAGTTCAAGGAACAGGGGACTTCCTCCCTGCTTATCTGGGCGAGCAATGAGATTGAACCCACGCCCCTCCCATGTGCCCGCGAGTCCATCCAACAAGCCAAGTTGCTGTGATACCGTAGTTCTATCCGGGCTGAGTCGCACAGATGATATTCTACTAATATCTGCTTGTGTCATTTTTCGTCTCCGTAATTTTAGTTAGTACTGACTTGAGCAGATTTTCCCCAGTGGGAGCATCTCTCTTTTGTGAACATTTGGAAAGTTGACAATTTTTTCTCAAGTTTTTATTCTGAACTTTAATAGGCGTAACTGAAATCAACTTATGCACTTTTGAAACCTGAGTGAGTGTACATTTTCCAAAAAGTTGAAAAATTTGGATGGGAGCAGTGCTTCGGAGCGTGAGGTGCTTAAAATTAGGGTACGCTCATCACCTCTTTCGGACGGTTAGGTGCAAGATGTGAGTAAAGGAAGAAAGTACATCAGTTGATTTTGCTGACATCTATTAAGAATTGAAGAAAATCTCTTCAAGCTGACTTTCAGCTTGAAGAGATTTTCACCTCAATGAACCACACCATTGGTAAAGGTGAACTGCCGAGAGTCCCTACGACTGTGGTCTGATTACCTAAAAATTGTTGTAACTTTGTGCTTTTCTACTGTCTCGAAGACAAGAAAGCTTGAATTCCTCAGCTAGCAGCTTGAAGGGTTAGTCCTACATTCAACATCAAGAAATATAACGATGACAACCAAAACTACATCTTTTAATTTCCGTCCCATCTGTTGATTGCTTCCCGCACCACTCGGTATTCAGGATGAACTCGTTGGATTCGGCGAAGAAGCACATTGGTGTCTCCTAGGTAATTCATCTAGCACTCGTCTTCGCGGGTGTAGATGCTCTCTTAATCCATTGCTTCATTAGAGAGAGGAGGAACGTCTGAGATACTTGCAGCCAATTCTTCGAGTACTTCGTCTAGCTCTTCAGCATTCATCCGGCGCGATTTGACTCGTGGGGCACCTTCAATGAGGTAGTCGCGAATAAAAGTATCCAAGGGAACGCCTTCCGCTTGTGCCCGAGCAGCGAAGCTTGCTTCTACCTCTGGCGGCAGTTCGATGTTCAGTGTCACAGCAACCTTTTGTGTTGGGGTAATAAATAAATTCTACGCTTATTTTGTGTTCTTGTCACTAAAATCCCAGTGGCCAAAAAGAAAGCATTCGGGAAGACAATCAGTGGGGGCTTGAACCCGGTTTGTGGGGGCTTTGACAGAGAACAGAGTCTATGTATGTATAAAAAAGTACTTATTATTCTGCCCTCTGCTCTCAGCATAGCTGCCTTACCGAACAAGTCAAAAGTGAAAATGGGGATTCTCTTTTTACTTTTTAAAGCTTTAGGTTTTTTACTTTTGGGTGCTGGCAAGACTTGGAGGCGAAGGAAGAAAAGTAGACAAGAAGGTTTTTTACCTCAAATTGATTAATAAACAGTATATATACATAGCTTTTTATCTTCTGACTCGTCCATCCCCCCCCAAGTCATACCTCATTCTAGATGTACATTTAATGCTCCCCCTATTAGAAGTAGGGGTATTCTTCCGGACTAAGCCATTACTTATCGTAAAAACTTCTCCGCGTCACAGCGTCTCAAAGTCTCAGCGTCAGTCTATATCATCACGGCGAAAGCAAAACAGAACGAACACAATGCAACACGATAAACTACACCACGTCACTCGGTTGCAGCACAGCATTTTTAATTTCAAGGTAGTGGTAGTTAACAAATTACTATGCCTGCAATGCAATTAAGCTGGCATATAAGCCTTTTTGCTGCAACAATTGGTGGTGAGTACCAATTTCCGCAATTTGTCCGTTATTAAGTACCACAATTCTGTCAGCTTTACGGATTGTCGAAAGTCGGTGAGCGACTACGAATGTTGTGCGGTTTTTCATCAAACGCTCGATCGCTTGTTGAATTAAGACTTCCGATGCTGTGTCAACAGAAGCAGTGGCTTCATCTAAAATCAGCACTTTCGGATTCCGAACCAAAGCACGGGCGATCGCTAACCGCTGCCGCTGCCCTCCAGAGAGTTTTGTTCCATTCTCACCAATTACAGTATCAAGCTCTTGGGGTAAAGTGACAATAAACTCTAAAGCATTGGCATCTTGAATTGCCTGTTGTAACTCCCGTTCGCTAACAAATTGCAAGCCATAAAGAATATTTTCCCGTATCGTACCTTCAAATAAAATTGTTTCTTGGGGAACAACAGAGACAAACTGTCGATAAGTTCTTAAATCCAAATCGTTCATATCCTGATTATCTAGATAGATGTGTCCCTCTGTCGGTCGCAGAAAACCGATGATTTGATTGAGTAAGGTAGACTTCCCAGAGCCTGAAGGACCAACAATGGCAATAGTTTCGCCGGGATTGACGTGCAGCGAAATGTGATCGAGTGCTGGACGATCGCTACCTTGATAAATAAAACTGACAGCCTCAAATAAAAACTCTCCTCGCACCTGCGTGAGTGAATACTTGCCTTGATTCTGTTCTAAGTCAGGACACTCCAAAATTTCACCTAGCGATCGAATAGATTCAAAACCCGTACCAATCTGTGGTAGTACTGTCAAAATCTGCACAATAGAATTAGTTAAGGCATCAAAATAGCCTGTTAACAACACGACATCCCCAGCGGTAATATGCATTTGATGGGTGTATGCCAAATAAGCAGAAGTTACCAGACAGATGGTATTGAACAGACGCAGCATAACCCAAGTCGATGCATTCGTGATGGCGTTAATGCTATCAAGCTGCATTGCTGCCCTTTTTACAGAGTTCAGGCGCTGCCCTGTGCGTGCGATTTCAGTGTCTTCAATGCCATGTGCCCGCGTTACCGGAACCAGCTTAATCATTTCCATGATGTGCGAAGACATCCCTTCTATTTGTCGGCGAAAGATATGGTTGCGTTTTTGAATTGGCGTTTTCAGTACCTGCACTAAAATGACGGCTGTCGGCACTGTCGCGACAAAGAAGAATAAAAACCTCCAAGCACGCATGGCAGTAATTACGATTGCCACCAGAATTGTCAATATTGCTGAAGGCAGAAGTTGAAAAATATAATTTGTTAGTAGTTGAATTTCCTCCACATCTCGCAGAATTTTCACCTGTAGTACACCAGTACTGCGCTGCTTATAAAATCCGATTGTGAGCTGTTGCAACTGAGAAGTCAAAGCAGAACGCAAATTTACTTCCATTTTGCGAGTTGCAGCACTCATGGTCATGATATGTAAATAATGAGTGGGAATATTTTGAATGACGGATATAGCTAAAACTGCCCCATTCAGCCAGAGTTGTGTTAAAGAGTGCTGTTGAGGGCGCGATATGATATCGATAATGTTAGCAATGACAACAGGTCGAATCCACTCCGGGCTATGTTTGACCACATAAAACAGCATTGACAGCACAAGCTTACCCCAGTCATGACGATAGAGCAGCAATAGCGTCGAGAGTGGTTTGTGACTGTTGTACGTCAACAACAGCGTTTTGTGAGATTTTTGGTTGTGGTTTGGTCTGTTCATGGAAGAGCAGCTAAATTACCTTTTATATCACCTCAACTTTAAGTCTCGAGTTTAAATGATTTTCTTAAATTTTAGCTTTTTCATGGTATTATACCAAAGGTTAAGTTCTGTAACCGCTTGCAGGCGTCGCACTTTTTCCTTAAGGAAAATGATGACTTTCATTGCCTAAAATATATAATGTAAATATGAATTATGTTACTAAAACTCTTATTCAAGCATTCTAAAAAGCTTTTACTATTGCAGATAACTCTCATTATTTTTGGACTGCTGTTGACTAGTAAGCCAAGTTCTGCACAGTCCATAAAGAACTCAACACAGGGGTATTTAGAATCGAATAAGTCCGCAGCAGGTTACGAACCTCTGATAGACAAATTATTACAACTGATACGGCAGCGATTACTGATTCAGAATGATGTTGCCCGTGGGAAATGGAACCAAAATGGCTCTATTGAAGCACCAGCACGCGAACAGGATTTACTAGCACAGATTCGCTCAACAGCACCATCTTATGATCTTGACGCCGATACTGCTGCTATTTTTTTTCAATGGCAAATATTTGCCGGAAAGCTCGTCCAAATCGATGATTTTCAAACTTGGCTTAAACAAGGGGTTCAATCCTTTAATAATGTACCAGATCTGAATCAGGTACTAAGACCATCATTAGATGAATTAAGCCCACAACTGTTGGATGCATTAAAGCAATTGACTCCCGTCCTTAAGTGTTCAAAAGTTCAGCAATTGATTCAGTTACGCGCTCAGACTATTCTCCGTGGAGAGGGCATTGATAAAGTAGTACGCCATGTTGCGATCGCTCCCTTAATAGAACTTAAAGGGACTTCATGCCAGGATGTTTCCAGACTTGATGGGATAAGAGCACATTTGAGGAGTTCCCTCAGCCATTAACTATCTAGCCTGAAATGTTTACTTTTAAAGGAAATTGCGATTAGGCTTTTATATTTAACTGTGTAGCTTGTCCACTTAGGAACACTGAGTTATTTTGTTGTCGTGCAAGGTTTGCTCATTTTTTATAGATTAGTGCGTCCCCTGCTCAGAGTTTTCTATTCCTTCTGAATTAAAGTTAGAATGTTGACTATTGTGTTAGTTAATGAGTATGAACCATATTAATTTACTAGAAAGAATTACATTTGACAAAAACGTTTTAGGAGGAAAACCAATCATTCGCGGTATAAGAATATCAGTAGCGATGATTTTAGAGCTACTAGTAAAAGGTGTTAGTCAACAAGAAATCTTAGAAGATTATCCGGAATTAGAAATAGAAGATATACAAGCTGCTTTGTTCTATGCTTATTCACTAGTCTCTCAAGAAGAAGTTTTAGATAGATTGGCTGCGTCTTAAACTATTTACGAAATTCTTAATTGATGTTAATGCTAGTCGGACTCTGGGAGATTGGTTAAAACAAATGAGTCATGATGTGATTGACGTGACGGATACTGATCCTCAAATGTCAGATGAGAAGATTTTAGACTGGGCAGTAGTATCAGACAGAATTATCGTGACAACAGATAATGATTTTGAACAGATGATCTGACAACAGAGAAAAGCCATTGCGGGATTTTAAGATTAGAGAATTTACCTCGTGAACAGAGAAAAACATTGTTAATGGATGCGCTAAAATTACACTCAGAAGATTTATTGGATGGCAAAATTGTCATTGCAATGAAAAATAAATTCCGCATTCGCAAAATTCTGTTTGAATAGGTGATGCTTTCCATGAATTCATGATTGCAGATCCTAATCGACAAGGGAGCTATACTGCACACGGGGTGCTGAGCTACTTAAATCTTGGCATTGATAACTTCTCTATATTTTATTTCATAAAGTTCTGCCATTTTTGTAACAGAGTAATTATTCCAAGTATCTATAACCATTTGTTCGCGACAAATATTATTTCCTACAGTTTCAATCTTATTTGCCATATCTTCTACAGAATCTGCAAATTCTCCATTTTTTCCAGATTTTATTAATTCTTGAGCTGCTCCTCTCTTAAAGGAGATTACAGGACATCCTAAAGCCATTGCTTCAATCATAACAAGACCAAAAGGCTCTTCCCATTGTATTGGGTTTAAAAAGCAGTATGCATTTTTGAATAGTTGGACTTTTTCATCATTACTTATAGGTCCTTTATACTCAACATAATCAGGATTTGCTTCTATTAACGGTAAAACTTCTTGATAAAAATATTCGGTATCTTCTGGAACATATGAATTTATTGTTCCGGCGAGAATAATCTTCTTTTTTGCCTTAATGGCTACCTCTATTGCAGATTTTGTACCTTTATCTCTAGTAATTCTTCCTATCCATACTAGGTTTTTTCTCTCAGAAACTTTTTCTTTAAGAAAGCAACTTTCAGGGAGACCATGAGGAATCACTCCTATAAAATTCAGAGGTAATTTTGATGCTATTAATGCATCTTCTTTAGCTTTTTGACTAATTGCAATTATCGGCGTCTTTTCAGCAAAACTGAAATAGTATTTATCTCCTAAACTTATGTGATTTTCTCTTCTATCAAAAGGGAATCTACTATGAAGAGTACATATATACGGAATTTGAAGCTGGGATACTAATTTAAACAACATCATATCTGATGCAGATGAAAGATGGACATGTACAATATCATATTTTTCTTGATTCTTTGTTATTTCTCTAAAGCTACTGATAGAATGATATTCGGCTTCAGTGTGATTACTCCAGGGTATTTTTTGCATAGCAAGGGATTGGTCTATGTAGTATCTAAGTTCTCCACTTGTTAATGAGTCTCCCGATGCAAACAAAGTAACATTATGCCCTTGCTTGACTTGCTCTTCAGTAAGATGACTTATTACTGTTTCTGTTCCTCCGTAATCTTTTGGTGGGACTGAAAACCATGGTGCTGCTACTTGTGCTATTTTTAAAGCGACTTTATCTGTTTTCATGGCATTCAGTTAATATAAAGTACTTGCCTCTGTAATATTACCACGATTCTACCAAACATTTCTGCGGAATCTCTGTGATTCTAAATCTTAATTCATCTTCTACAATACATTAAAAGTATGCTCGCAGCAAGCAATGAACTGGAGTTGCATAGGCTCCAGAACAGAGGAAGTTTAATCAGTAATTTCCATCACTCATTCTTTAGAAAAAAACGTAATTTCAACGCTCAAAACTTGAGCAATTACAACAAACATTGATTATCAACGCTCTTATTTTATTTCCATATTTGAGAAAGTCAATGTTTGACTAAACTAGGACTTACAGATCGTACATAAGTAGGTGCCTGTTGATTTTCACTGATTTTCTTTAGAGTGCCGTTTTGCTTCCATCAAATTTTCCAGCACTTCAACATCATCTATGCTATAAAACTTTTGGTTAGGTTCAGCGTTAATTTTGTCCATTAGTGCGTAAAACGCTTCTGTATCGTTGCGATGCTCTAACAGATAGCGCTTTAACTCGGTTTTACTCATTGCCACAAAGTTTAATTCACTCATCCGTCATATCTCCACTTCCCATTACTGGTAATTACAATCCCTATTTCAACACCCGCCAAAATATAAATATTTCCCGTTCGTTCATCCAATCTCACAATAGAAATGTCCAGTAGCAATGTTGTTAAGTTTTGACTGAGGATGAAACAAGTCAGGTTTTGTTCAGAAGTCGGATACCGCGAATTTCTCATCAACGTTGATTTACTTTTGCGATCGCTGCATCACACCACATTCTGATCGCCTCTTCCATCGCCTCACTATGCCCAATTTCTAATTCCAGAGCTAACTGTTTGAAATTTTTAACCAGTTGTTTAGGAAGGTAAGCGGCGCTTTGGGTGTAATCGCTATGGGTGCGTTTGTTAATTCGAGTTTCCATAATCCCGGAAAAATTAATTTGCTGTTATGCTAGCACAATAAATAATTTGTTGAAAAGTTATCTCCCCTTAAGACCACGAAAAACCCTTACACAGCCGATTTTAGGGGGTTTAATATCATGTCCGGGAACACACCCATAGTAAAATGAGTAAGTATGCCTTCGGTCGC
>JAQYWP010000307.1 GCA_029379285.1 Rhizonema sp. PD38 | reverse complement strand
ATAATTAAGAATTACGAATTATATATGTTGACAGTCAGTGATGCAGAAGCAATTATTTTGAATTTAGTGCAACCTCTGGACAGTCAACAAGATACAGAAGTTGTCGATTTGGTAGCAGCTAGTAATCGTGTTCTTGCTTCTCCTGTCATAAGCCAACTCAATTTTCCTCATTGGGATAATTCGGCAATGGACGGCTATGCAGTCCGTTACGAAGATGTTCAGTACTGTAGCTTAGAGAATCCAGCAGTTTTAGAGATCGTAGAGGAAATTCCCGCAGGCTATCAGCCCAAAATTCCGATTCAACCAGGACAAGCAGCGCGAATTTTGACAGGGGCGATTTTACCACAAGGTGCGGATACAGTGGTCATACAGGAGGTCACACGCCGGATAGATAGCGAAGTGACAATCCTCACCGCTCCAAAACCGCAACAATTTGTCAGATACCGGGGATCGTACTACCAATCTGGGACACAACTACTACCTAAGGGTATTCGATTGACTGCTTCAGAAATTGCTGTGTTAGCGGCTGCTCAGTGTCAGCAAGTACGTGTTTACCGTTATCCAAAAGTGGCAATTTTGTCAACCGGAAACGAATTGGTCACGATTGAGCAACCATTACAACCGGGGCAAATAGTTGATTCAAACCAGTATACCTTGGCAGCTTTGGTAAGACACAGTGCTGCCGAACCGCTGATGTTAGGAATTGTGAAAGATGAACCAGAAGACACTCAAAAAGCGATCGCCTACGCCTTAGCCAACGCCGATATCGTTCTCTCTTCTGGTGGTGTTTCAGTAGGTGATTATGACTATGTTGAAAAAATATTAGAGTCATCGGGGGGAGAAATTCAAATTCGTGCCGTGAGAATGAAACCAGGGAAACCCCTTACTGTTGCTACATTTTCCTCTCACCAGGCTCACCTATACTTTGGTTTACCAGGAAACCCTGCTGCTGTTTTTGTCACTTTTTGGCGATTTGTCCAACCAGTGATCAAAAAACTTTCCGGACTGGCTGAAGGTTGGGAACCAGTATTTGTGAGGGCGCGATCGCTGCAAGATTTGCGATCAGATGGTGAGCGTGAAACTTACCTTGGGGGTCAGTTATTATTGAGTCACGAGGGAGCTTATGAATTTCGTCTCGCTGAAGGCAGTCATAATTCTGGCAACTTAATTAACTTAGCTCAAACTAATGCCTTAGCAATTCTCCAAGTTGGTAAAATATTAATTCCAAAGGGAGAAAACGTTCGAGTTTTAAGGATAAATTAATTGTTAGTTGTTCATGAATAATCGCTTGTTTGTTGAAGAATTTCTGTTGCTTTTTGGGCACAAAGCGGTCGATAGAACAGGAAACCTTGTACATCTTCACAATTGATAGACTTCAAGAACTCCAATTCCTCTTCCTTCTCGACGCCTTCAGCCGTCAGTCTCAATCCCAAGCTTTGTCCTAAGGCAACTATTGCTGTGACAATATGAGCAACTTTGGAATCTGTCGTTAATTCTTGAATAAAGGATTTATCGATTTTGAGATTGTGGAGAGGCAACATCTGTAGCCGCGATAGCGAAGAATGTCCCGTGCCAAAGTCATCAATGGATAGGTAAACCCCCATTTTCTCCAGCTCGTACAGTACAGTTTTCGTATATTTTAAATTCTCTATAGCAGTTGTTTCCGTGATCTCTAACTCTAAAAAGTGCGGATCTAGCTTTGTCTGCTGTAAAATTTTGACTATTGTCTCCACTAATTTGGGTTGGCGAAACTGCTTAGGAGAGAGATTGACGGAGATAGTGAGGGGAGGCAATCCTGCTTCTTGCCAAGCTTTATTTTGTTTGCAAGCTTTCTGCAGAACCCATTCTCCGATGGGGACGATTAATCCACTTTCTTCAGCAAGGGGAATGAAGACATTGGGAGACACCAATCCCATTTCTGGGTGTTGCCAACGCAACAGAGCCTCCATCCCAATAATTTTTCCAGTTGTAGTATTAACTCTTGGCTGGTAGTATACCACCAATTCTTCCCGCTCCAAAACATAACGCAAGCTCTTCTCTAAGGTGAGGATTTCAGGAGTTTTAGTACTTAAAGAAGTGCTGTAGAATTGGTAGCGATTCCTCCCAGAATCTTTAGCATGATACAAAGCTGCATCTGCGTGCTGAATTAGAGTTTCTACGTCAGGGCTATCCTCATTGAATAAGGCAATGCCGAGACTGGCACTCACATAAAGTTCGTGTTCTTCGATCTCGAACAATTTCTCTAATGCTTGTAGGATTCTCTTGGCAACCTGGACAACCTCATCAACATAACTCACTTGTGGCAGTAAAATAGTAAATTCATCGCCTCCCCAACGAGCAACAGTATCACCAACTCTGAGGGAATCTTTCAATCTTTGAGCAACGCCTTGCAACAATTTGTCTCCTAGTGTATGTCCTAAAGTATCGTTGATGGTTTTGAACCGATCTAAGTCAAGAAACATTACAGCTAGACTTTCTCTATTGCGAACCACGTTATGTAGGGCATTGGAGAGTAGTTGATCAAAGAGCAGGCGATTAGGTAACCCAGTCAAGAGATCATGAAGAGCTTGGTAGCGAATTTTGTCTTCTACTTGCAGGCGTTGGCGAGCACTACTAATACTAGCTGCCATTGTCAACAAAGTCGATTCTTCATGCTTTGACCATTGACGTTTTTTAGAACAGTCTGCAAAGCCAAGGTATCCCCAAAATTGATTGTCTAACCGCAGAGGTACCAGGAGCAGGGACTGAACGCCGTCTCGGTTGAGGAGTTCTTGTTCGGAAGCTGGAAATTCTTGAACGATCCCGCTAATCGTCTGTCCGCTTGATAAAGCAGTGTACCACCTATTTAATCCATTCGCTTGATAAAGCAAATTTTGCCAGTGGCGGCTTGAAGGATCAAGATGAGAGCGAGTCCATTCAACCCGCAAGCTCAGAACTATTTCCTTTGTAACGGGGTGGGGATGACTCTCAAAGAGGTAAGCTCGATCTACAACGGCAGTTTCACCTAATGTAGTTAGAACTTTGTAAAGAGCCGTATCATAGTTCATTTCCACTAGCAGATAGTTAGCCGCTTCACAAACTGCTTTTAGCAAGCGATCCCGGTGGAGGAGTTCTGCTTCGGCGCGCTTTTGCTCAGTAATTTCCCTATTGAAAATTCTCACTAAATCGCATTCGGGAAGGTAGTGAACGGATTGCTCAAAAACTTCACCGTTAGCTTCTACCTCTCGAACAAAAGATTTTCCTGCCAAATTTTGGATTTCTCTGATGAGTCCTGCTATAATAAGGTGCTGTTTTTTAAGTTCCCTAATATTAGGAAATTTGCGAGTTGCAGCTGGATTAAGATAAGTCACTTTTCCCTCCAAATCCATTTCGACAATTGGATTAGGGTTGAGTTCAGGGAAAGATGCTAGACGGGCTAGGGCGACATCACTAGCTCTTTCTGGATTCGGCTGAGTTGCGACAATGAGATTTTCAAAAGGATTGATGGCATTGGCTTGCTCTGATATAAAATGAGGCAAGTTTTCTACTTCCAGAGATTGAGAAAATGCTTGTTCTGACAAGTTAGAAAGGGCAAAATATTTTGCCTGAGCTTGATGACAGCCAAACTCTATCAGATCCCCATCTTTAAGTTCATGAGAAAAGCATTTAGTACCATTAATGAATAAGCCATTTTTACTCCTATTGCCCTTGAAGCTACCATCAATAATGAGAAAACTGTATTGTTCAGTTTCTGCTACAGTTACGCGCATTAAAATGGCGTGTTGCCTCGATACTGATTTAGAACGAAGGACGATAGCGTTCCTGGAATCCTGTCCGAGAGAGTAAGTCGCTTCTTGAAGGACGATGGTTCGCTGCCCTTCAAGATCTTGAATAACAAGCAGGTGACGGATCTTTCCCTGCTCATCTCCTAGCATATATCTTCCTCAAGTTCTTACCTCATAGGGTCTTGGTCAAAAAAATACGGCTCCAATGAATCTTGATTTTTCGCCCACATTTCTGTGAATAAGCTGCGTATAGCAGCGTGAACACACCGCTAGTAATTGACTCTTAAGGAACAAGATGACACATTGTTCAGCCAATTGCTCCTGTAAAAGTCATAGTGCTGTGGGCGTAGAAATTACTCTTCAGTTAGGCTCAGGTTAAAAACCATAAATAGCTTCAACCTACCCCTACTCTCTTGCCTCGCTTTCCTCCTTATCATGACGGTTAATCCAAATACCTCTTAGTCCAGCGGCTTTAGCTCCATGATAATCCTCTACAATACTGTCACCAATATGCCAAGCAGCTTCAGGGGGACAGTTATGCTTTTCTAAAGCGATGGCAAAAATTGTGGGATCTGGTTTAGCAGCCCCAGCTTGTGTAGAAATGGTAACGGACTCAAAAAAATCTCTTAATTCTAGACTTTGTAATACTAAGTAAATCCGAGAATCAAAGTTGGATAGCACTCCCAGTTCAATTCCCATTTGCCGCCACTTTGTCAAAGATGAGAATACATCAGGATACACAAACCAAGGTTCAGCTGTGCCAAAGTGAATATAGACTTCGCTAAAAAAAGTTGAGAAGTCGGAGAATTCTTGGATAACACCTGCTTGTTCAAAAGTGCTAAAAGCAACGCGATACCACCACTCAAACTCTTGCTGGGGAATATCCTGTGGTTCTACATCGGGAAAAATCGGCGGCGGCGCTGCTTTAAAACTTTGGATGAATGTTTTGTTTAAAGTCTCAGGTGAAACTCCAACACCAAACTCCTGCGCTATCTGACTATAAACTTCGCCCACACTACCTTTAACGCCGAAGAGTGTGCCAACGGCATCTAATAAAATAACTTTCGGTCGTTCTATCATAAGCGTTTAGCTTTTAGCTTACCCTATCCTCTGGGTATCTTCAGCAATCAGCCGTTAGCTATCAGTTTTCATTGCTGACTGCTGACAGCCGATTGCTATTTAGATAGTGTTTCTATAATAGGACGGACAAGCCAGTTAAAACCAACTTTGAGTTGATGATCTAAAGTAGGCTGTCGATATAGATATGCAAGACGACGGGCGATATATGCCAATGAACCATCTAGTTTGAGACCCAATCCCGTAAAAGTGGCATTATCAACCCCTAAGGTCATCATCTCACCCAAGTGTTGATAGCGGAAGGGGAGTAAAGGACGATTAGTTAGAGTTGCCCAAATATTCCAAGCTGTATAATCAGCTTGTTGGAAAGCAGCTTGTGCTGTTGTTGGGACTTGTTTTCCTTCGGCGTCCTTACAGTCTGCTAAGTCGCCTAATGCAAAAATTTCGGGATGGTCAATAACTTGGAGAGTTGGTGTAATCTTAATTTGACCGCGTTGATTTTGTTCAACAGGAAGCGATCGCACAACAGGTGACACCCGCGTTCCTACTGTCCAAATCACCAAATCTACAGGAATTGTGTCTACCTGATTTTTGTACTCAAGCGCGATACTTTCTGATTCTATTGATTCTACTTTGGTTTCCAAATCAATGAACACACCCCGATCTTCTAAAGCTTTACAAGCTGCTTCTCGGTTGAACTCAGGCGATGTTTGTAAAATTTGGTCAGAGAGTTCAATCAGTCGAAATCTTCCTCTTTCGCCTAGTCTGTCTGCAAGTTTGCAAGCTAGTTCTACACCACTATAACCCCCACCAACGATCGCGACTCTAATTTTGTCTGCCTCAGATTCTTCCAAAACGCGCAGTCGCTCTTCTATACGATAAACGTCTGTAGTTGAGCGGAATGGGTAGGCATAGGATGTCGCACCTGATGCCATATCTAGTGGTGTTTCCCCACCTAGTGCCAACACTAATTGGTCGTAGGAAATTTCTGGATTATCCTGTAAATATACCCGTCGCTGGTCTATATCAATTTTATCTACAACTGCTTGACAAAATCTTACGCCTGTGTTTTCCAAAACTTCTTCAAATGGAGGAGCAATTTCCCAGGTTTGCAGCTCACCAGTCAGCAGTTCGTAGAGTAGGGGAGAGAAGAGGAAGCGATCGCTTTTATCTACCAGAACAATTTCAGGTTTTTGGGAGGTTTCCCAAGGTAGCTGGCTTAAGCGTAAGGCAGTGTAGAGACCACCAAAGCCTCCCCCAAGGATGCAAATTCTAGCAGGTTTTTGAGTCATCGGTCTATGGGATAAACAATCCCAACAAGGCAACTACTCTCAGTGTACTGATTTCTTTTGGTCTATTGCCATTAGTTAGCGATCAAGAGTGTTATGGATTGTTTTTTGAATCGCGGAATTAAGCAATTACATACATCTTAGGCACTTGCTGTGGGAAAAATACCAGCATTCTTACAACAAGTGTCTGTGTGTGCCGACAAATTAACCAACATTAGCTCGTATTTTATTTTTTAGAAATTCCCTTACCTATAATATTGGTATCAGATTATAATACTCTTGATGCTGCGAACTACCAAAAGTCTCTACAGCATATTGTGCCAAAAATTCTGTTTTTACCCGAAAACGAGTTACATAACCAATACAGTTAGAAGCTTGGTCTTTAGATTAACCCTGCTATGATATTAACACTCATAGCTAGAATTGTGGTGTTAAAAAAGAAAGATAATATTCCATGAATCAAAGCCAATCGCCTCATGTTTGGTGAAGTTATCGGAACATCTGAAACTTGGCTAGTCATACCAATAACAAAAGAAAAATATAAAAAATCCCAATAATTAGGCTCATTATCATTCGGAAAATCTAAACCTTGAGCCAATTGCTCGCTATCGCTACGGCTGCGCTGATAATAATTATGTGCATACCTGAGTGCGAAGATTGTATGCACCAGTAACCATGAGTTTACAATCGTCATGACTGCAAGCGTAACATGTAACGCTATCAGAAAGGTTGTTTGTCCTTTTTTAGTACTACCAAGTAAAAATCCAATCGCGACTAAGCTAGCACAAGCAACAGTAATAATTAGGATGGAGATAGCCAAGCGTCCCTCGTTTTCACGTTGTGCATAACGGCGCATCTTTTCAGGAGTAGCTGCGAACATCCTCCATAAAGTCAAGCCCAAGTACATACCCGCACCTAAATTCCATGCACAAAGAATGCGTGTTATCAAGTTTAGCCAACGCGGAAGGAAGGCTAAGATAATTGCAACGAAGCCAAAGGTAATTATCAACCTGGGGAGAGGATTTAGGTTATTAGCGAAATTACTGACGATAGACACTTGGACACAACTCTTAAATAAAGTTTAATTAAAAGTATTGTAAACTAGTGAAGGTTGCGAAGACATAGATCCCCGATTTCTTAAAGAATCGGGGATCTTGTTTCCATGCTACTTAATTATCAGCAGATGAATCGTCTAATTCCATTGGCTCTGTGCTTGTGTGAGTAGTCTTAAGTAAGGTATCTCCGCATTTGTGGGTACGAGGAAGAGTTTTTATCCCTACCTTTGCTGTTCCATAAAGCCGACTAAATTCTCGTTCGTAATGTGCGGCGACAGTAGGATTCTGTATAAATATCAAAGTTTCATCATTCAAGTAATTTCCCGAATTAGTCCAGTTGTGACTACCAGCAATCACTAAGAGTTCGTCTAAAATTGCCATCTTACTATGCACTCCGCGATCGCCTGAGGGTGCCACAGGGTATCCTACTGTAGTTATTGGGTGATTCCAAGGTTTCACGTTGATGTGGTGATTCTTCTTACCCAAACGAGGACAAACACCCATTGCATCGTAAGCTTTTGAGTAAGGTTTTCCTAAAAAATCTGGATCTACCAATACTTTAATATCTTCTACTCCTTGTTCGTGTACATCCCCAAGTGTATCGCTAATATTTTGGTCTGAATACACAAACAAAGCCATATGGACACTTTTTTTTGGCTTGTCGTAGATAAGCTGAGATCTCCCCATTACTAGTCATTGCGATATCTTCATTTCTTTTAGCAGGTGAGAAATTCACTGCGATCGTTCCACCTGTACCAGTCGTAACGATTGCGAGATTTCTTTTAGGCTTATGAGATTTAAATAATCCCTGCCACATATAATTAAATTCATCAGTAAAAGTTTTGGCAAGTTGAACGTTATCGGCAATAACAACCATATTGTTAGGATTGCCCCGAGTTTGCAAGTTTCCAAAATCTCCATGTAAATCTGATGTCGTTAAATTACCACTTGATATAATAGTTGTCTTTCCATCTATGACGACAAATTTGTGGTGCATTAAACCACTGCCTTTAGTTGTTTTACTAAATGTATCGTCTTTGATTTCAATGCTGTTTTTCCGTAACTGATCCAATGCATCAGCAGGATACCGCTTCAATTCTTCAAGTGCAAGTTTATCATGCCGATTCATCTTTGTCATTTCTGTAGGGGTGTAATCTGCTAAGGTTTTGTTGTACCTGTTGTCAATCATGACTCTGACTTTTACACCACGCTTTTGGGCAAAATTCAGTGCTTCCGCTACTTTGGGAAGTCTGAACTCCATCACCGCTAAATCCACAGTTGATTTTGCTTGGTTTATAGCATCAATAATTTGCTGTTCTAAATTATCTCCTTCACGGATGAAATGCCTATACGGATCTTCGTAAGTAGATGCTTGATTATGATTGAAATAAACTTTGACAGCAGAATCTTGAGGTAAAGCTTGGACTAGTCGCGCACCAGGTCGTAAATTATAACAAAGTATAAAACCAAAAATGAAAAGTGACAG
>JAQYWP010000306.1 GCA_029379285.1 Rhizonema sp. PD38 | reverse complement strand
GATAATAATCATGAACGCAAAATCTCCTACCTAATTTGCATTTTATGTTTCATTTCTATTCTCTGATTGAATTAAATAACCATGAAGAAATGGAGTTCATAAAACTAGGATAAGCAGGCAAAACTTTTTGATCAAAGGAGTTATTCAAGTTAATGAGTATTCCAATTCAGGTTTCACCATCAACGAACGATCTGAGGCTGTCAAAAGATCAGACCCTCGCCGAAATGGTGAAAGTCACTATCCCGAAGTCTGGGGTGGTCCCCAAAGTGGATGCGTATTTTCTCGCAGACACGACCAGTAGCATGAATACGGCGATCGCCGCCGTCAAGAGCGGCATCTTGGATGTCCTCACCCAAATCCAGGCACTAGGGTCCGATGTCTGGTTCGGGGCTGGCGACTACAAGGACTTTCCAGCTCCGGATGCTGGCAGACATCCCTACGCCTTCGCGCACCAGTGTAGCCTGAGTGCCAATATCGCCGATGTCAAAGCGGCGGTAGATGCCTGGACCACCACCTCCGGTAGGGACGTTCCAGAGGCTCAGTTCTATGGACTCGATCAGGTTGCCGAACCATCAGGAGGCAAGATTGGTTGGCGTGCCGATGCCAAGCGGCTCATCGTCTGGTTTGGTGACGCAGCGGGTCACGACGCAGTCTGCAAAGCAATCTCTAGGCTATCCTACGACATCACCGAGGCATCGGTCACCGCCAAGCTAGTGGCACAAAAGATTACCGTGCTGGCCCTCAGCTTGAAAAGTAGTGGTGCCCCAGCAGGGCTGGACGACAATCCGAAACCGGCACCTGGTTCAGAAAATGGGTATCAGCCATACTGCAGCGATCCGGGCGGCACCGTGGGACAAGGGACAAGGATCACCAAGGCCACGGCTGGCAAACTGGTCCAAGGTGTCAGTGCAGATACGATTGTTGAGCGGATCGCTGCTGAATTGGCAGCACAGATTACAGTAATCGGGAACGTCAGTCTGGTGGCGAGCGGGGCCACGGCACCTTTTGTACAAGCGATCGCACCTGTCGCTGGTTACAGTTCCCTCAGCAGAGACCAAGACCATGAACTTGCCTTCGACGTTTCCTGGCTTGGCACCGTAGCAGCCACCAGCGAGGCTCAGGTGTTCAACGGCTCCCTCGACGTAGTAGCTGACGGTGAAACGATCGGCGGCAAGACTGTCAAAATCACAGTTCCTGCCATTGTTATCCCACCCCCGCCAGGTCCCTATGGGCAGATTCCCATAATCGTGGAGCTATACCAAGACTGGTTCACCAACAACTCCTTGGGGGGTGGTCCAGGGCGGCGTCTCCTCTTGAGCCAGGACACCTCCAACCTGGCAACTCCCTATGAGATGGATAACAACGCGACCTCGTTGAAGATCCGTCCCGGTCCGAACTTCGACCCCAAGGCCAATTACCAGGTGAGCTTCTACCGCGACCCCAACTATATTAGTAGTCAGTTAATCCTGACCCCTGGGGAGTATCCCGATCTCAACGCCGGACCGGTCAACTTTGGGGACGCGATCTCTTCGGTGAAGTTCAACCAGGGTGTACCACCAGCCCCGCCGGTGACTCCGATTCCTGTGGTGGCGGAACTCTACGACGGGAATAACTACGCCGGCAG
This sequence comes from Rhizonema sp. PD38, assembly GCA_029379285.1. Lineage (GTDB taxonomy): Bacteria > Cyanobacteriota > Cyanobacteriia > Cyanobacteriales > Nostocaceae > Rhizonema. The sequence goes on along the minus strand of JAQYWP010000306.1, from coordinate 7,049 downwards.
GAAGTTGATCATCTTTGAGAATGTGGATAACCTGGCTACCTACTCGGACTACGACAACAGAACTTCCTCGGTGAAGGTGTTTCCAGGTCCGAACTACACCCCTGGTGACAAGATCAGGCTCTACGACAGTTTTAACGGTGAGGGTAAGTACATCGATCTCGCACCTGGGGAGTACCCGGATCTGCAAAAGAGTCACACCTTTGGTGATGTGGCATCATCGACACGGTTCATCAGAGAATAATACGAAGTTGCCAAAGATAGTATCTTTAAAATTCGTTAGATCCCACATTCTGCACCTCGCGGAGGGAGTACCCTCACCCGCCTATGGGGTAGCTAGTATTCAATTAGATCCATTTGATGCTTCTGAGTACCAGTCGCTCGACAGTCGGATACCAAAGAGATACTACTAAAACTCTTCGGAATCCCCTTTGCCTTTAGGCATGGGGAGATGTCAAGTCTGTTAATGCTCCTGAAAACCCCTAAAAATAATGTCTGCTAAGGTAAGTGGCATTAAAGTTAGGGTCAATTAGGAGCATTACGGTAATATAAAGACGGAAAAGGAGTATTTTTATTACTCACTCCTAACTTTTTTCCAAAATGTGGACAGAAATTGACGCGCATATTAGCCAGGTTACTGGTGAAGAATTTCACTCGTTACACCGACGCTCAGTGAGTGGCGGGTGTATTAATCAGGGTTATGCTGTCTGTTGCGATCAGCTCACCTATTTTGTCAAAATCAATCAAGCATCTCAAGTGACTATGTTTGAGGCTGAGGCGCTGGGATTACAGCACATGCTTCAAACAGCTACCATTCGCGTTCCCAAACCCATATGTTGGGGAATATCTGGTGATTCTGGGTATATCGTGCTGGAATGGTTAGAAATGGGTAGGGGAAACACCTTATCTTGGGAAAAGATGGGACGTAAGTTGGCAGCAATGCATAAAGCAACTAGCAGCCAAGAGTTTGGCTGGGTGATGAACAATACTATCGGTTCCACACCCCAAATCAACACTCAGACAGCCGACTGGACAGAATTTTATGCCAAATATCGTTTAGGTTATCAATTTCAGTTGGCAAGGAGGCAGGGTGGTTCTTTTCCCCAAGAGAAAGAATTAACAGCGGCACTTCCGATATTATTGGCAGATCATCAACCGCAAGCCTCTTTGGTACACGGTGATTTGTGGGGGGGAAATGCAGGATGTACCGAGTTGGGAGAACCTGTCATTTTCGATCCGGCAACTTATTATGGCGATCGCGAAGTTGATATTGCCATGACCGAACTTTTCGGCAGTCTTCCGGCAGCGTTTTATTATGGATACAACGAAGTCTGGGCTTTAGATAAGGGGTATGAGCGGAGAAAAATACTGTATAACTTGTATCATATTCTCAATCACTTCAATTTATTCGGTGGCAGTTACCAAGGGCAAGCGAACCGAATGATTAACCAGATTTTGGGTTAAGTATTGTTACTGTGGTCTATTTACGTAAAGTCTGTAACAAAAAAGCTTCTCTCCTACAGACTTTACCTAAAAATTGTTGTAAAAACCACCTTTGTTCAAATCTGAGCCGAGGCGGTTACATCTATATCAATATTTCCAAAACAATATACTATATGAATGAGACATAACGCTTACCACCCCGGACCGCTCTGATAAAGAGTTTAATCTTCCCTTAATGGTAACAAAGTGGAGGAAGCGACAGAAACTCCACACCGTTAATACCTTATTCTTGCACCGTTTAGACATTTGCGGTCGCTCCCCTTGAATGTCTAACAATGGGTCAATTGCGGTAGAACCCCCAGCCAGTGCTTTATGTTTACAGTGTCAATAGTAGCCCAATACTGCTCGGTTAAGCCCTTTTTGAGCATCATAGACAACGATATTGCAAGGGTTTCAGCCTACTTTATTTCCTTAACTTAACTTAACCGAGCAGTATTGAATAGTAGCCTACTATAATGTTGAAACTTATCATTCTAAGGTAAGAATCCCTCTCGACCTAGTGAAAGAACTACGTAAGTTGTCATAACTGTACCAAAGGGGGTTATTTATGTTCAATATTTTGAACTAATTAAGTCAAGACTAGAAATATCTTCATCTCTACAGAAAATTTGTAAGCGATGTCTAACGACAAGCCCTGACGCAAGGGAGCGCCCTTGGGTTTCCCCGAGTGAGAAGACAAGGGAGATCGCTAACACCGTCGCCTACAACGAGAAAACGCCTCATGCGGGCTGCTTCACCGCTCCTTTGTCTACGCCACCAGGGGTTATCGCTCTAAGGTTGCTGCGTTTCCCTGATGACGCGTCTTAGTTGTATTAACATTCAGTTTCTGAGGAATTTGTAGTCAAGACTTCAGTCCTTTATTTTTAAAGCGCTAAATCACTTACTATAATTCGTTACAAATATTTCTTTAACAACAAATTCAACTTCTCCTTCGTTGCTGCTGGTACGGCATCTAATCGTGTCAAAATTGCGTACTTTAATGCCGAGTGTGCATCACTCTGTGGGGGATTAGCACTTAGACGCCTGACTGTTTCTTGAATTACCTTCTGAGCATTTACGGCATTGCGCTGTAAATTGCTAATGACCATTTCTACCGTCACACTATCATGGTCTGGATGCCAACAATCATAATCTGTGACAAGCGCCAGCGTTGCATAGGCAATTTCTGCTTCTCTTGCCAATTTTGCCTCTGGTAAGTTTGTCATCCCAATTACAGTCGCATCCCAACTGCGGTAGAGATGCGATTCCGCTTTCGTCGAAAATGCTGGTCCCTCCATGCATACGTATGTCCCACTATGATGGAGAGTAACATCAGGTAGGTTGAGAGATGCGATCGCATCTGCCACTACCACAGCCAAATTTTTACAAATCGGCTCGGCAAAAGCAATATGAGCGACTATTCCTTCTCCGAAAAATGTCGAAGCCCGATTTTTTGTCCTGTCAATAAATTGATCTGGTACTACCATATCTAGCGGCTTAGCTTCTTCCTTCAAGGAACCCACTGCTGAAGCAGAGATGAGATACTCCACACCTAATTGCTTCATCGCATAGATATTTGCTTGAAAAGGCAACTCGGAAGGTAGTAACGTATGATTACGCCCATGCCTTGCTAAAAAAGCTACTTTTGTTCCCTCTAGTGTTCCCAAAATCAAAGCATCAGACGGTGAACCAAAAGGCGTCTGAACTTGTATTTCTTCTACATCTTTCAGTGCGTCCATTTTGTATAGACCGCTACCACCGATAATTCCAATCCGAGCTTCAGCCATGATTTTTAAATTAAGTTAGGAGATAGGAGACAGGAAAGAGGAGACAGGAGATAGGATAGAAATTTATCACTCTTCACTCCTCACTAGTTTCTCTGCAAGAAAGCCCCCAGATCGAATCTGGGGGTAATGATTTGTATTTACAGGTAGTTTACTCGTGCATCTAAACCGCGAGCGCGTAACTGTTTAGATAGCCTTTCCGCCTCTGTCGGTTCGCGAAATTGTCCAGCATTCACATAAGCACCCAATCTGGACTTAGCCAGGAAAGCTGCAGGCACAAACTGCTGCACTTTATATAGAGTATCGTTGTTAGATACTGGCACGACGACTACATAGTGACTGTTGGGAGCATAATTACCATTATTCCCCACTATAGGATAGTCAGAATTACTGATTTTTAATGCTCTGTATGTCTCATAATTAACTAAACCAGTGGGAGATATATTGTAAGCTCTTTGGAATTGAGTTACAGCATCCTTAGTGGCTGGACCAAAATAGTCGGTCACATTACCATTGAAGAACCCTAAAGCCTGCAAGCGTTGTTGTAATATGGTGACTCGTTGACTTCTCTCTCCCAGACATATATCACGGTTGATTGAGGAACAAGTAGAACTAGAGTTATAATAGTAACCACTGCTTGTAGTACCATCGTTTTGGCTTGAATAGCTGTAATTATTGCTACTTGTATTGCTACCGTTTTGGCTCGAATAGCTGTAATTATCACTGCTTGTATTGCCACCGTTTTGGCTCGAATAGCTATAGTTATTACTTGTATTGCTATTCGCAGATATTTGTAGGGAGCGACTGATTGCTGCTAAGGTTTGTGTGTCAGCAACGCCACTTAGATAGAGTCCATTATCTCGTTGGAAGCGTGCTACAGCTTCTCTTGTAACAGGACCAAAATAACCAGTAGCATTGACGTTCAAGTAGCCCAACTGCTGCAAACTCTGTTGTAGTTGTGTTACCTCTACACCGCGATCGCCTTGATTCAAGGCGTTGGGTACAGCATCACCACCTACACCTTGTGTACTGGGTTGGTTGAGACTGATACGTATATTTTCTTGGGTTCTAGGACCAACAATACCATCAGGACGGATTCCATGAGATTGCTGGTATGCTATCAGAGCCTGCTGAGTCTCTGTACCAAAATAGCCAGTCACCTGACTGTGGTATAAGCCTAACCGACGCAAATTCTTTTGTAGCTCACTGACGGCTGAACCTCTACTCCCCAGTTGCAAATCGCCACTGATATTTCTACTGCTACTGACTCGCTCTGGGCCACGGATATTGCGATCTCTCCTTGTAGCGTGACACTGAGATTGGAGAAGTTTTTCAGTCTGAGGACCAACTATCCCAATAGTGGATAGTCCATTTGCCTGCTGGTACTTAATAACAGCATTCTTGGTCAACGAACCAAAATTCCCGTTTTCTGGACCTGAAAAATAGCCCAAACGCCGTAAACATCTCTGGATATTTTTAACATCTGATCCACTGCTTCCTTGTTGAAGTGCTTGAGCTTGCCCTGCTATGCTCACAACTGCTAAAATCAATGCTATAGATAAAAAACGCATAGCTGTAGCGCTAGACAGCTTTTGCCAATTTTTATCTTTTAAAAAATTGAAATTCACCTGAACTGCCATCATATCAATACTTTCAGGTATTTCTTCGACTGCATGAGTATGAATGTAATCAAGTGTTTCCATAATTTTTTTCAAGTTTTCAGTTTAAAGGATTTCCCTGTCTTTGGTAAAGATTAATATCACAAATATTTATTTGATTTCCGCTACTAATACAAAATTCTTTGCCGAGCGCAATACTCAGCGAATCAAAAACCACAGCCAGATAAACTTGGCTGCTTAGTAAATTGACAAAAAATACCAGATATCAGGTTTTAGTTAACTGGCACTCGGCATTTATGCCTGGTAAGTTTAGATAAAAATATACCAGATTCTTTGGTTAAAGTGTGTCCAATTGACAAGTTGTACACGACAAACATTTTACAATTAATTGAGTTGATCGCAAGCACAAATAAGACCAATTTCAAAAATTTTTGCAACAGATGAATTTATCGTCAGGGCAAACTTCCAAGGAAAGCCCCCACACAAGTATAATGGCGTATTCTTTTTTAAATTTGGTATAATTTATTATAGGGCTGAGAAGCGCAAATTTTTTATGCCTGCTGAACCGGGATTGCTCACCAGAGATGTGCTGTATAAATTGATAAAGGTGAGTTAGGAATGAGCACTGATTAACCGGGCTGAAGATAATTTGTGATACTTTACACAAAATCTTACAAAGAAAGGCAGAGGGCATTCGGGAAGAAATCTAATAAAAAATGAGCTTTGTGGAGCCAGTGCGTTGCAGGTGAATCCAGCGCGCATGAGGCGTTTTCCCGCCGTAGGCGACTGGTGTTAGCGCAGCGTTAGCGACGCAGGAGCGTCACCCGGAGGGAGCCAGTGCGCCTATACGGGTTTCCCGTCGCAGGCATCTGGCAATCTTCGCAGCGTTAGCGAGGAACGAGCGTCACCCGAAGGGGTTAGCCCGCTCTCACGGCGACTGGCGATCTTCGCAGCGTTAGCGATCTTCGTAGCGGTAGCGTTAGCGACGAAGGAGCGGTAGCGAGGAACGAGCGTCGGCACGAGCGTCACCCGAAGGGCGTTGGGGTTCCCCGCGTTGAAGCATCTGGCGTAGTTTAAAGCCCAATAAAAAAGATAATGTGTTTCGTTATGGCGCAGCGCGCAAAGCTCGCCGGATAGAGTACTCTCTCCCAAAGTCTGCCGGGGGATCTTCCCAAGAGCGAGCTTTGACGCAGACTTTACTTTAATCTCACGATTTTTAGCGTGGGTTTCCGTGACTCATAGCAGCATAGCTGAATCTTTTTCAGGGTGGGATGAGTTGAGAAAAACTATTGTTCTTTCTGAGTCGGTTCTGCTTTTTTAGGCTGCGGGGAATCATCTCCGTCAACTTTCTGGGTATTACCTGCTTTCACCCAACCTTCTTGTGCACTTCCGTCTAGACGAATCTTCTGCCAAGCTTTATCATCGCTTTCAAGCAAAACGAAAACCTTTTGATTAAAAGCAACTCCACCAGAACGTTCAGCATCTTGTTTAGGTTCAGAGCGCAAAACCAAGCCTTGACGCCAAGTGATACGTGCTTGGTACGCTCCCGGTGGTAATGGCTTCGGTGAATCAGTTGCCTTAGGTGATGCAGCAAGAGCAGGTTTTGAGCTAGAAGTGGCTTTAGCTTTGGGTTTCGTTTTCGGCTCAGGCTCAAGCGAAGAAGTGGTTGTGCTTCCAATCACTGCTGATTTTGGAACTTGCGCTTTCAGTGTAGCTGAATCGTTAGTAAAAATAGGTTTGACAGGGATTGCTCCGCTTCGATTCATCAAGTATAAAGCAGTTGTAGCACCGCCTACAGCTAAAATCGTGAGCGCTAAGAAAATTCCGAGAAAATATTTAAGTACATTAACAATCATAGTAATAAACAATACTTATTTGCTAATATTTACCAACAAATACACTCTTTACCATGAGAAGTGAAAAGTTAAGATTGAGGAATTATAACTCTTACAGCAGTTTTCACCCAAATGAACCACACCGTTAGTAAGGGCGAACAGCGGTACACTTCTCATTCTTTGGAGACGCTACGTGTAGCTTGCTTAGAGAGAAGGGGTACGGGAACGCCCCTACGACGTTGGTAAGGGCGAACAACTATGGTTCATACTGAAAATTGCTTTCAGAAGGCAGAAGGCAGAAGGCAGAAGGCAGAAGGCACCCACGCTTAAAA
>JAQYWP010000305.1 GCA_029379285.1 Rhizonema sp. PD38 | reverse complement strand
GATGAGTATACATGGTATTCCACAATACATTGGTTGGATAACATTTCCAATAAGTCCCATGTCATGGAATAAAGGTAACCAGCCAACAACAATAGTTTTGTCTGTATGCCCGAAAGCCATCTTGATCAGCCGCTCGTTGTGTAGCAAATTTCCGTGACTGACCATCACTCCCTTTGGGTTTCCCGTAGAACCGGAAGTGTACTGTATAAAAGCTAAAGTTTCCTTGCTCAATGTCGGTTCCCACCACTGACTACCCAAATCGCTGTCTATTTTATCGGTTGCTAGCCAGTGCAACCCAGCCAGTTTTGGATTCAACGCCAATTGACTCTCTAGCTTTATTAACTCTGATGTCGTAGTGAGGGCAAAAGTCGCTTGAGCATCTACGACTATTGTTTCTAGCCTGGATAAATTATAATTTCGCCTCGGCGGGTAAGCGGGAACCGCTACGATCCCAGCATACAAACACCCGAAAAAAGCACTGATAAACTCTATAGGTGGATACAGTAGTAAAGCCCGTTCACCAGTAGCTCCGCGAGACTGGAGAGAAGTTGCGATCGCCCGTGCTTGTTGGTCTAATTCTCCATAAGTAAGCTTGCTTGATTCAGTTTCTCCATCTTGTAGAAAAATATAAGCAATTTTGTCAGGTTGGTATTGCCCTCGATAGTGTAGAAGCTCAACTAAAGTTGAAAGACTATATATAGCATTTGGTAAGTCATTTAAATAAGCAGTCATTCGTCACTCCTATAACAATTAAAGTCAGATTTAGTTAATCAGCTGCACATCAGGAAGTTAACGGTTGTTGTCAGCAACTTTAGAGACCATTTATAAAGTAGATCTTTAGATAACAAGACGACGTAGCATGATACGAGTCATAACAGCATATATGGCAGCTTCGTGGTGTCAGACGTTCATAATCCTTACTGAAACGACGGTACTATTTGAACCAACCAAAAGTTTTTTCTACTACCCAACGCTTGAGTAAAATCTTAAATTCTTTTTCTGTAAGGCGCATGACTTCAACATCAGCTTGAATCATTAGCCAGATAGCTAGGGCAAATTTATCACTATCATAGCCCGACAAAAGAAGATTTCACTAACTTGGATAAATTCTTGCAGTGGTTCTGTACTATTATCGCTGACAGATTAGATCTGACTACGAGTGTGGAGGAACACTGGCGTAAGAGTATTGGTAATAGCAAGATTAAATGTCGAAGCTATTTTGAGAAGTATTTGTTACCACTAGACAGTCCCCTAGCTTTAGCTTTGGATGAGGTAGACCGAATTTTTTCCTATCAGGAAATTGCGAGTGAGTTTTTAGGTATGCTCCGAACTTGGCATGAGGACGCTAAGACTCGCCCACTGTGGCGACAAGTTCGGCTAGTCTTGTTATATTCGGAAATCTACACCGAAGTTGATATAAATCAGTCCCCATTTAATGCCGGATATGAGATGACATTAACAGACTTCAACGAAAAGCAAGTGCTTTCTTTAGCAGAGCGGTATGGATTGAACTGGGATACAGCCAGAGTCACACAGTTAATGGCTATGGTGGGAGGACATCCCTACTTGGTGGGGGAAGCCCTCAAGCAAATAGCGCAACAAGATACAACGCTTGAATTCGTGCTGCAAACATCTCACACGGCTAGGGGAATATATAGCCGCCACTTAGAACGACACTGGCGGAATCTGCAATCTAACTCTGAACTGGATTGTGCTTTTCAAAAGATAGTCTGTGCAAACTCTCCGGTAGAATTTGGTTCCCAGTTGAATCAAAGAATGGCAATGAAATTGAATGACTTGGGGCTGGTGAAGCTTTCAAGCAATAGTGCAATACCACGCTATGAATTATACCGCCAATATTTTCGCGCTCGCTTACTTGATAACTTATGAGTTCAACACATAACTTGGACAATTGTTATCAAGTGGGGGGAAGTTTACCTTTTGCTGCTCCCACTTACGTAGTAAGACAGGCAGACTATGAACTGTATGAGGGGTTAAAGTTTGGTTTATTCTGTTATGTGTTAAATTCCCGACAAATGGGTAAATCCAGTTTGCGGGTACGAACAATGGAAAGACTGCATAAAGTAGGATTTGCTTGTTGTGCAATTGAAATGAGGGCCATTTGTAGCTATGAGGTCACATCAGATGAATTTTTTGGCGGCTTTCTCAGCCTTATAGTGAGTGGGTTCAATTTGGAAATTGATGCGGGTTCTTGGTGGTACAAGTATCAATATATTCCTCCTTTACTGCGGTTAAGTAAGTTTATCGAAGAGGAACTGCTAGACAAAGTTAGTCAAAATATTGTTATTTTCGTCGATGAAATTGATAATGTTCTTTCCTTGAAGTTCAAAGACGATTTCTTTGCTTTTGTTCGTATCTGTTATAATAAACGTGCCGACAACCCAATATATAATCGCCTCACTTTTGCGCTGGTGGGGGTGGCAACACCTGCGGATTTGATTGCTAAGACAAATCACACACCTTTTAATATTGATAGTCGAGCCATTGAACTGACTGGCTTTCAACTAGAGCAAACCACGCCCCTAGAGAAAGGACTCGTTGGGGTAGTTAGCAATCCCTCTTCAGTCATGAAAGAGGTGTTAAAGTGGACAAGTGGGCAACCATTCCTAACGCAATGGCTATGCCAACTTGTTTGCAATACAACCTCTATGCCTCTTGACATAAATAGCACCGCAGAGTGGGTAGCTACAATTGTGCGCGAGAGGATAATTGAGAATTCGTGGGCGCAGGATAACCAACAGCATTTACAGACGATTCGCGATCGCATACTTAGTAATGAGAAGCGTGTCGGTCGGCTACTAGGGCTGTATCAGCTTCTTTTGCACCATAAAGAACTCAAAAGCGATGATAGTCTAGAACAAATGGAATTGAGACTATCTGGGTTAGTGGTCAAGCGTGCCGGATTTTTAAAAGTGTACAACCGCATTTATAAATCTGTTTTTGATGAGGCTTGGGTTGAGTTTGAGCTAGCTTCCTTGCGTCCTTATGCAGAAGATCTCGCCGCATGGTCAGCATCTTCATGTCAGGATTCTTCACATCTTTTGCGTGGGCACGACTTACAAAAAGCTCAAGAGTGGGCATTTGGTAAAAGTTTAAGCGATTTGGATTATCAGTTCTTAGCCGCAAGTCTTGAGTTGAACAAGCAAGATCTTCAAATTGCCTTAGACGCCGAAAAAGATGCAAGTCAGATATTAAGTGAAGCCAATTATACATTAAACAAAGCTAATCAGACACTGACTCAAGCGCAGCAAAAAGCACGACGGATAATCCGCGTAGGACTTATTATACTGCTCACTAGTTTGGTTGTGGCACTATTATTAATGGGATGGGCAAATAACCGAGTACAATTGGTAGAAGTTGCTGAGTTGAATGCATCATCTAAAACTCATCTTTTATTGAATGAGCAGCTTGAAGCATTAGTAGATAGTGTAAATGCCGGTCGTCAATTACCCAAAATTCAAGCATTACCCAATCTCAAAAATCAGACGGTGAAACAACTCAATCAAGTACTCAACGAAGTGCTTGAACGCAATCGCTTCGAGAACCATAGCGCTATAGTCTACGAAGCGAGTTTTAGCCCTGATGGCAAAACTATTGCCACAGCCAGTGGTGATAAAACAATCAAACTTTGGCAAAAGGACGGGAGACTGCTAAGAACTCTAAAAGGACATAGTGCTGGGGTATATAGCGTGAGTTACAGCCTTGATGGACTGCTCCTTGCTAGTGCTAGTGAAGACAAAACTGTCAAACTTTGGAGTCGTGATGGCAGCCTACTTTAAACTTTGCTGGGTCACAGTCGTCTAGTTTATAACGTGAGTTTTAGCCCCGATGGACGACTGCTTGCCTCTGCTAGTGGTGACAAAACTGTCAAACTTTGGAGCCTTGAAAGTGGTGTTCTACTCAAAACTCTCAAAGGGCATGACAACCAGGTTTTAAGCGTAAGTTTTAGCCCAGACGGCTTGAGCATTGCCAGTGCTAGTGCGGACACAACAGTCAAACTCTGGAGCCTTGACGGTAAAGAGCTTAAAACCCTAAAGGGTCATAGCGACGCGGTTACTGACGTAAGTTTTAGCCCCGACGGCTTGACCATTGCCAGTGCTAGTTTGGACAAAACTATCAAGTTGTGGAGTAGCGATGGCAGCTTGAGCAGAACTCTACAAGGACATGACTCTGGAGTCTATGGTGTCAGATTTAGCCTAGACGGCAAAACCCTCGCGTCAGCTAGCGGTGACAGTACTATTAAATTATGGGGTAGCAATGGTAGCGAGATTATGACCTTAAAAGGACATACTGCTCCAATTCAAAGCGTAAGTTTTAGTCCTGATGGCGAAATCCTTGCTAGTGCTAGTGCTGACAATACTGTTAAATTATGGAGTAGTAAACATTCTTTGCTCACGACGCTCTTGGGTCATGGTGACAGAATCTATAGTGTGAGTTTCAGCCCCGATGGCAAGACTATTGCTAGTGCCAGTGTTGACAAAACTGTCAAACTCTGGAGCGGTAATGGTCAAGAGCTACGAACGCTACATGGGCATCTTGATAAAATTTATAGCGTGAGTTTTAGCCCCGATGGCAAGATTATTGCTAGCGGCAGTGATGACAAAACAATTAAACTCTGGAGTCTTGATGGCAGGGAACTTAAAACTCTTAAAGGGCATAGCTCTACAGTCAATAGTGTGAGTTTTAGCCCTGACGGCAAGACTATTGCTAGTGGCAGTGATGACAAAACAATTAAACTCTGGAGTCTTGATGGCAGGGAACTTAAAACTCTTAAAGGGCATAGCTCTACAGTCAATAGTGTGAGTTTTAGCCCTGACGGCAAGACTATTGCTAGTGGCAGTGATGACAAAACAATTAAACTCTGGAGTCTTGATGGCAGGGAACTTAAAACTCTTAAAGGGCATAGCTCTACAGTCAATAGTGTGAGTTTTAGCCCTGACGGCAAGACTATTGCTAGTGGCAGTGATGACAAAACAATTAAACTCTGGAGTCTTGATGGCAGGGAACTTAAAACTCTTAAAGGGCATAGCTCTACAGTCAATAGTGTGAGTTTTAGCCCTGACGGCAAGACGATTGCCAGTGGCAGTAATGACAATACAATTAAACTCTGGAATCTCGATGGCAAGACACATAAAACCTTAAAGGGACATAATCTTGGTGTCCGTAGCGTAAGTTTCAGCCCCAATGGCAAGATGATTGCTAGTGCTAGTGATGATAAAACAATCAAACTCTGGAATCTTGATGGCAGGGAACTTAAAACTTTAAGGGAACATAGTGATAGGGTTTTTGGCGTCAGTTTCAGCCCCAATGACAAGATGATTGCTAGTGCCAGTCTTGATAAAACAATCAAACTTTGGAGTCTCGATGGCAGGGAACTTAAAACCTTAAAGGGGCATAGTCGTGGTGTCAGTAGCGTGAGTTTTAGCTTTGATGGCAAGATCCTTGCTAGTGCCAGTTTAGATGGAACTATCAAGCTCTGGAATCTTCAGGGTTTAGAATTGCAAACCTCAAATCTGGAGCAGCTCATAGGGCGCGGTTGTAGTTGGCTGCACGATTACTTAAAGACTAACACCTATTCTAGAGAGAAGAGCGAATATCATCTGTGTGATAGCATTGGGACAAGCTCTCAATTTTGATATTAAATATCAGTAGCAATAAATAGTTATCAGTTAATCCAGCTGATAACTGTTTGCTGTTGAAGTTTTCAAGGTAATAGAAATTAGGATTCAATGATAGCAAATGCGGTTAACTCAACCAGTAACTTCATGAGTCCAAAAAAATTTATAGGTGAGAAAACTTCACTGACAACCGAATTTAAGGCACGGATCTCCATAGTCTTGACGAGGTTGTCTTCCTGCTTTTTGGAGGTTCTTTACTACATGACCTTTAGTCAGTGATCTAGACGGTAACACTTGTTTAGCAAAGCTTAAATTTGTATTTGCTATCAATGTTGACAACGTCATCAATATCGCTAACGGTATCGTTCTCATGACAAGTTTCTTTTTCATATCAACTCAGGTTTGGACTACCTTAGGACTTACGCATTGACAAAAATCTGATTATGTCAATCAGACTTTTTTGTGGCTTTTCCTTTCTTTAATTAGGTGCAAGCAAAATCAACTTATGCATCAATACGGCTCAGTTAGCGCCAAAAATTCAGCTACGTAGGTTGGGGAAGCCAGCGCAAATGACGGCTTTCCCTCTATCTGACTTTTCCCGTTAAGTCTGAAAAAGCCTGTTGACAAAGGATTCTGTGTAAAACACAGCAGATACGGTAGTAATTGAAAACGTCTGCGTGAGGCGACAAGCAATGTTATCGCTCTTTCGTCACTCTCTCTAGAGGAAAAACTAGAATCGTTGCTATGCATGACTTTCAGGCAAAATACATAATTTCTCTCATAATGTTAGAAAATAAACCTCCAAACCCAATTCCTGTCTAATGTTTAAAAGTTGGCTTCGATTTTTATTTTCCCAGAGTGATGGAAGAGCGTTATATCATGTTCGGTTTAACACTTTTAATAATGTTTGCTCTCAAACCGTTAAGAGCGCTGAAGCACACGGACAGATTCTTTCGGAGGGAAACCAACGCCCTTCGGGTGACGCTCGTGCCGACGCTCGTTCGTCGCTAACGCTAACGCCAGTCGCCTAGGTCGGGCTAACCCTCCTGTAGCGCTGGTCTCACCAGATGCCTAGGTCGGGCTAACCCTCCTGCAGCACTGGCTCCTCCTCCGAACTGTCCTCAACTACGAAGATATATTTTATTGATAACTCATTTACCGAACATGATATTAGACTAGTGGGAGAAAAATTTTGCAACCTGTATCTGATGCGATCGCCATTCCACATACCAACTTTTCGCTCTCGACTGAAGATGCTATTCATCTAAAGCTGGAACTACCGGGAATAAAAGCCAAAGACGCTACATTTTTTCTAAACGAAAAGGGACAACTTTGGTAAAAAAGGTGGGTTAATTTGTCAACAAGAAAGATTAATTGAGAATGAACCGCCTTTTTTGCCCCCCTACAGATATCTGTAAAGCACTTCACGAGTACTCATGGAGGAAGGTTATCCCGTTTTGTCCGGGTTTCTCCCAACCATGGAGGCGCTGATCCTCAACCTCAAACTTTCGAGAAAAATGGCACTTACCTGAATAGCAATTTGGGTCAGCGACATACTCGTCGAGTGGTGTAGTATGCAGGGTGATACCTTCTTCTGCCCATAATAGGAAACGTGCGATAATAATATCCTCTATGGTATACTCAGACATCGCGCCCCGGATTTTATACCAAATTGCTTGCCAAAATCGGATCAGATCTTTGCGTAATTAGGCAACTACAGTGTTTGAAAGCGGCAACGCTTCAGAAGTAACACCGATGCTGTAGTCACTACTATTATCATCAAAAGTATTTTGGTAGTTGCTCAAAAATGGTGACCAAGGGTCGGAGTTAATTAACATATTGTTATCATCAATAGTAGGGCTATTCATCGTAGTGTTAATTATTGAATGTAGCTGTGAGCCAGAAAATTCAGTCATCTTCTCGGTGATTGGTTGAGCACTGAAGCTTGTGTCGGCAATCATGCTGTTAATCATTGGATTAGCATTTACACTCAAAGTTGCAGCTTGTGTACTATGTTCTGCTGTCTGTGTGATCGTCTGACGGACTTGACTATCAGTCAAATTATGGTTAGCACTTAGCATCAGCGCAACCACACCAGCAACAAAAGGTGTTGCCATAGATGTACCACTATAAGTTGCATATTGATTACCTGGAATTGTCGAAGAAATATTCACTCCCGGTGCCGTAACGTAGTCAAGTATGTTAGATCCTGCATCATTAGAGAAGTTAGCTATCTGATTATTCTGATCGACTGCGCCAACCGTTAGTCCCCAGTTTTTGGCATAACTGGCAGGATAATCGGGGGTGCTGGCACTATCATTACCAGCCGCCATGACAACAATAACTTTTTTGCTACTGGCATATTCAATAGCTGACTCTAGAGCACTGTTAGGATCAGCACCACCTAGGCTGAGGTTAATCACATTCGCTCCATGATTCACGGCATAGTAAATACCTTCTGTGATGCTAGTGTCGGTGCCAGAACCAGAGTTATCCAAAACTTTGATTGGCATAATCTTGGCATTATAGGCAACACCAGTGATACCAGAACCGTTGTTCTCTCCTGCAATGATGCCAGAAACATGAGTGCCATGACCGATTTGGGATGTGTCCAGGACGTTATTATTGTTGTCTACAAAGTTCCAACCGTGAACATCATTAGCATATCCTTGTGCAGCATCATTATTCGGATTTGTCCAGATATTATTTTGCAGCTGTGTATCGTTGTAGTCTACACCAGTATCAAGAACAGCGACGACAACACCCTGACCTGTATATCCCTTTGCCCAAGCATCTTCAGCTTTTACTAGGTTATCTCCCCAATTATTGCCACCAACATTAGGAACATTAGAAAAGGTATTTTGACCAGCTGCTTGAGCCACGGCTGCTGCGGCATCAACTAAGCCATATCCGGAGATAGAGTTATACATTCCATTAGTACTAAGAGAAGTCGCCGTCAACTGCTGATTGGTGCTTGTCTCTAAATCACCCATGCCTAGATTAAAACTACTACTATAGCTACTGAAGCTATAGTCATTGTTGAGATTTAAGT
>JAQYWP010000304.1 GCA_029379285.1 Rhizonema sp. PD38 | reverse complement strand
GCCTTTAACCGATCTAATCTCCTGAAAAAAATTTATAATAATTTAAGAATTCAGATTTTTATCAACTATGCCTACTCGGTTTAGTGCTTCTCTATCAGTTGAAATCGCTGTTCCAGAACAGCCGATTCCTATTCAATATTACTTGCGTCAGCCTCAACGTCTTGTCAATGCATTAATTGACCCTAGTCGTGTAAAATCTCTTTCTGAAGAAGTTTTTCGATTAAAAATGCGTCCAGTAAATTTTATGTCACTCAGTATTCAACCTACTGTAGACATGAGAGTTTGGGCTTCCTCGCATGGAACAATTTATTTACAGTCAGTAGGTTGTGAAATTCTTGGGGTTGAGTATATTAATCAGCGTTTCGCTCTCAATTTGAAAGGGTTTTTGTCTCCGCAACAACTCAATACAGGCACTTGTTTGAAAGGACGAGCCGATTTAGAAGTGCAGGTGGATTTACCATTACCATTTTCCCTGACCCCAACACCAATATTAGAAACTGCTGGCAATGGTTTACTTAAAAGCGTGTTGTTAACAATTAAACAACGATTACTCAGCCAACTTTTAGCAGATTATCGTCGTTGGGTGATATCACAAACAGATGAAATCGTTCTTGACGAAGGAAGTACAGAATTACCAATCCTCAATCCCGAGTAATTATCAGCGCCGGGAAGTGAGAGTATGTAAGAGCTAACTGCTCTCCTTAATGAATTTGACAAGGACGAAAGGACTTACGATGCAAACGTGAAGGTCCATATTCATTTAACGCCTTCAAATGGCGTTGAGTACCATAACCCTTGTTGCATTCCAAATCGTACATGGGATACTTGGACGCCATACGCAGCACTAGATCGTCACGCCAAACTTTAGCAATAATGCTAGCTGAGGCAATACAAAGCGAAAGCGAGTCTCCCTTAACTATTGTTTGTTGTGGTATGTGTAAATCTTGTAATAACTGATTGCCATCAATTAAGCAAAGTGCTGGCTGCACTTTTAGCTTGAGAATAGCCCGCTTCATCGCTAACAAAGTTGCTTGCAAGATATTCATACTATCAATTTCGGCAGTGGATGCAAAACCAATTTTCCAGTCTATCGCCAATGCAGAAATTTGCTGTGCGAGCTGAGTTCTTTTTTGAGCGGACAGCTGTTTACTTTCTTTAATTTTAGCTGCAATAAGCTGTGGCAAAGCCCGATCTGGTAGGATTACAGCCGCCGCAACTACAGGACCAAAAAGAGCACCCCGTCCTACTTCATCAACACCAGCCCAACCTGAAATACTTGATAAAGAGGATAACTCCAGCCAATCGGATTGTGTCGGAGGTGCTAGCGATTTGACAAAAGAGATGTACTCTTTGTGAGTCATTTATTTATGACATGAAGAAAAAAGCAAGTTTGAGCCGAAGTTGGAAGGAGGAAGCAGCGAAGTTGGATTAAGGAATGTTGGGTAATTCTAGCCTCTTCCTTCTTCCATAATTTTAATCATGAGCTTCTACCTATTCCCTTTAGAAGAGGAATACAAAAGCAATCATTTGTATTCTTTACGTTGCTCCTCATCCAACTTCGCGGTCATTCACCTGTATCTGTAGCCGAGGAACGACGACGGCGACGACGGTCTATTGCATTTGAAGAGCGGCTTGCCTCAACTTCATACTGCATATCATCAGACTTTGATTCCTGTATTAGGTTTTCAGCTACAGGTTCACTTGTTGGATTAGCTGTTGGTGTATTATTTGCAGTTTCCTCAGTTAATGATGATGTAACCTCACTGACGGGAGCAGAAGCTTGTCCGGGCAAAGTTATGTTATAAATCACAGATTTAGGATTTTTGACTTCCCGATTCAATTTAATTGAAGGAGGAATACCCATCAGAGCATAAACATCCTGTTCTTTGGGTGTCATTTCTACAGAAACAATCTCTGGCGGTTCTACCACTGGTTTGACCGGTTCAATCTTGGTAACAACTTTGCTTCTCTCTCCTCTTTCAGCCCAACCTACTTTGACTATACTAGGTAAAGATACCTCTGATACTGCTTCTAGTTCCGTATCAGCATCTAGTTCTATGTCTGGCTTGTTAACAAAAGATAGAGAGTTAGTAGCAAGCTGTGGCTCTTCTTTACCATTTCCCCCATTTACCCTCATCTGACTGAGCCGACGGCGCTTTCGATTATTACCAAGTTCGTGATAACTGGGATGATTATCCAATTTTAGATCGCTATACTCAGTATCTGTATCGTATGCTTCCCCAAATTGTTCATAAGTTTCCCGTTGTTCTGGTACGCGGGTTACTGGCAAACGAGGTTCTTTTTGAGGTTGAGGCACAAGACGCTCGGGCACTTCTGCTGGTATTGGCAATCGATTTTCTGTTTCTCCAGGTAAATGGACAATATGCCCCAAACCATTACAGGTAGGACAAGTCTGACCAAAGAGTTCGTATACATTTTGACCTTGACGTTTCCGGGTAAGTTCTACTAAACCCAGTTCAGTTAATTGGGCAATTTGGGGACGAGCTTTGTCTGCTTTCAGTGATTTATTGAAATGCTCAAGAACGTGTAACTGATCGCGACGCGATTCCATATCAATGAAATCTACGACAATGACCCCGGCAATATTACGTAAGCGTAATTGACGGGCAATTTCTGTTGCTGCCTCGCAATTCGTCCATAAAACAGTTTCTCTAGCTGTAGCCGATCGCGTAAAAGAGCCAGAGTTAACATCAATGACCGTCAGTGCTTCCGTTGGCTCGATAATAATGTAGCCACCCGAAGGCAAATCGACTCGTGGCTTCAACGCTTCTCGAATCGCAGCATTGATCCGGAAGTATTCCAAAATTGGCTGGCGATCGCGATGATGGTCGATTAACAATCCTTGTGGTGTTTGTCCCCCACTCCAGTTCTGCAAATACTGTTTGACTCGCTTCAAACCAGTACTGGAATCTACTACAATTCGATTCACATCCGCGCCATACATATCTCTCAGTACGCGCTGTATAAAATCATCGTCTCTATTTAACAATGCTGGGGGACGAGTCGATTGGGCTTCAAGCTGGATCGTTTCCCATTGCTTTTGCAGCGCTTCCAAATCTTCTATAATCGCTTCTTCGGGTTTGCCTTCTGCCTCAGTGCGAACAAGTAAACCCATCCCTGCTGGTTTGAGCAATATTGCCAAAGCACGCAAGCGGTTCCGCTCGCTTTCACTTTTAATCCGGCGTGATAAATTAACACCTCGTCCGTAAGGCATCAATACTACGTATCTTCCCGGTAAAGTAATGTTACCTGTGAGCCTCGGTCCCTTAGTCCCGGTTGGCTCTTTCATGACTTGTACTAACACTTTTTGCTGTGGCGTCAATAATTCCGTAATTGCTGCCGCTGTGCGCTTCAGTTTTAGTGGTCCTAAATCTGTGACATGAATGAAGCCATTCCTCTCTGGATCTCCTATATTTACAAAAGCCGCATCTATCCCTGGTAATACATTTTCGACAACTCCTAGATAGATATCCCCAATTTGGTGATGACCCGTGGCGACAACGAGTTCCTGTATTTGATCTTCAGAAAAGACTGCAGCAATTTGATGCTGCTCTGCTATGATAATTTGTTTTGGCATTCAATTTCCTCAAAAATTGGCAGCACAGTGTTGCTTTGGGAGTTTGTTATTCAAGAACGCCCCTACAAGCCCAAATGTACCGATCATAAAAATTGCTAATCAAGAGCGGAATTGCACTGTGATTGTGTTTACACGCCTGATTATTCCAGAACGGCGGCATATTATTTAAGCAATTAAATCTTCCGACCGTGGTAGATTTTTGTTACAACGCCTTTACCACCATTAAATTTAGCAAAAAGCAGTTGTTGTAAAAAGCATAGTGTTAGAGAATCTGACACAGCGTACTATTGATTAATGATTCACAAGCTAGCTATAAACAGAGAGTGTTTTTTATCTGCCTCAATTTTTCACAGGAGAAAATCCTAGAAATACCACTCTAATATCTTTGCTCTCGCGCCCTGATTTCCAGGGTAGTGAATCAAATCACTCAATGCAGCGCTCTTAAAATTTCCCTTCTTCCCATTCTAACGCAACCTTGTTAAAAATCAATTCCTTGGAATATGCAATTAGAGGGCAATGAAAACGTAAACTGCCCTCAAAGGATTAGACCCCTAAAATTAGCCGATTGCGGTGGATGTGCAGCAACTGAAATTCTGCACTTGCCACGCTCTCTAGCATAAACAAGATTTGTTCGGGACGCAACACCATGCCATCGTTCCGACAACTACCTACATAACGTAGGATAACTGCAGGTTGGCTGAGCAGCTCCTTAAATTCTAACTCAAACAAGCGATCGCGCAGATTTACTTGCTGAACTTTTCCCGACTTGGTAACTTGTTCGTACCAAATTTCATCTTTGAGTCTAATTGTATCAACCCAGCTTTGCCATTGTGCAATTGTTGCTGTCTCAACACAAGCCACCGTAATTAAATACTCCGCAGCTGCTAAGACTTGACTTGCTGAAGGAGCTTTCAACAATAGTGTTTCTATATTATAGATGGGGATGTCTGCTGGTAGCGCCTTTGCCAGTCGTTTGTGAAAAGTTTCCTCATCAACAAGTTGAGTTAACTCAAAATCAACGATTTCACCGCTACTAGTAGATCCTAAAGACAAAGCATTGGCGATAGAAATGCGAGGAGTCGGATGAAACCCACCCGTGAAAGAAACGGGCAAGCCTGAACGCCGCATTGCTCTATCAAACAATCGCATCAGATCCAAGTGGCTGACTAAAGCCATTTCTCCAAGCTTACCAAAGCGAACACGCACTCGTTGGGCTTTTGTTGTGTTGGGGACAAATTCACCATTAAAATCTGGAATCGGCGGCGGTGGAATCACAACATTATGACCAAAGTCAGTGCTGCAAACACCACAGTGAGAACAACTTTCAAACGAGCAATCCGCTACTGTTGCCGCTGACAATGCGCGTTGTAAGTCTTCCTTCAGCCACTTTTTATCAATACCACTATTGATATGGTCCCAAGGTAAGGGAAGATCGAGAGAGTGGGAGTGGGAGAGTGGAGGAGTGGCATAAGTTTCTTCAAATCCCCCACTTTCATCCTCTCCCCCTCTTCCCATCTCCATGACGTTCCACTCGCCGTTTTCAACCAAGCGGTACTTCCAGTCTAATCCTGCTTCGGCAATAGCTTGCTCCCAAGCTGTAAAAGCCTTATTTATATTATCATACCAGGCATCCATGCCAGCACCCAATTCCCACGCTCGATGTAATACGGTAGAAAGAGTGCGATTGCCTCGTCCGATAAAATCTTCCATTGCCGAGATCCGGACATCGGTGAAATTAACCTTTGCTCCTTTGAGCCTGCGGAACGCTTGCCGCAGTAATTCTTGCTTGCGCTTAAACTCAGAAGTAGAAACCGAGTGCCACTGAAACGGCGTATGCGGTTTGGGCGTGAAATTAGAAATCGTTATATTAAATAACAAAGATTTTCTACCTGAGGCCCGACACTCGCGCTGTAGCCAGCTTACAGTTTCCGCAATGCCCAACACATCAGCATCGGTTTCGCCTGGTAAGCCAATCATGAAATATAACTTGATTTTATCCCAACCTTGTTCCCACGCAGTTTTTACACCTCTTAAAAGTTCAACATTCGTCAAACCCTTATTCACAATATCCCGCATCCGTTGGGTTCCAGCTTCTGGAGCAAAAGTTAGTCCACCTTGCCGCGTACCCCCCAGAATATTAGCAATATTTTCATCAAATCTATCTACTCGTTGACTCGGTAGAGTCAGAGTAATGTTCTCATTTTTCAACCGATTTTTGATTTCCATCCCGACTGCTGGTAGGGATAAATAATCAGAACAGCTTAGGGATAATAAAGAAAACTCATTGTAACCAGTTTGCCGCATTCCCGACTCTATAGCTTCAACAACCTTTTCTGGTTCCACATCCCGTGCAGGTCGAGTCAGCATTCCTGGTTGACAAAAGCGACATCCACGAGTACAACCGCGTCGAATTTCAATTGTCAGCCGATCATGTACTGGTTCTATATAAGGTAGCAACCCAATTGAGTATGCTGGTATTGGAGTTGCCACCCGTCGCAAAATTTGTTTTGGCACATCCGGACGGTTCGGATGAACTGAACCGTCTTCATCCATGTTGTAAAATTTCGGCACATATACACCTGGTACTTGTGCCAAATCTAACAACAATTCTTCTCGGCTCAATCCGTTCGTTTTGCCTTCCTCCAAAACCAAGCCAATTTCGGGTAGCAGTTCTTCACCATCTCCCAGTACGAAAAAGTCAAAGAAATCGGCGTAAGGTTCAGGGTTAGATGTCGCCGTCTGTCCACCTGCAAAAATTAAGGGAAAAACCGGAAGATCTGCTATATTCTCCCTCTCTCCCTCTCTCCTTGAGTCCCTCTCCTTCTCTATTCTGTTTTGCCAAGTTAGAGGTATTCCCGCTAAGTCCAACATCTCTAAAATGTTGGTTGCTCCTAGTTCGTAACTCAGGCTAAAACCCAAAATATCAAATTCTCTGAGTGATCGCCTTGACTCTACTCCAAACAGGGGAGTGTCTGTCTCTCGAAGTTTTTGAGCAAAATCTGGTGCTGGTAGATAAGCGCGATCGCATAACTGGCGCGGCTGAGCATTCAAAATGTTATACAAAATGATATGCCCTAAATTAGACGCCCCAACTTCATATATTTCTGGGTAAGTTAATGCCCAGCGTATCGTTGCCTTGTCCCAAGATTTGTGTACTGCTAGGAACTCGTTACCTAAGTAACGAGCTGGCTTCAAAATATCCTGTGTGATTAATTTTTCAACTGCAACAGTCACGCTTGCTATCTTTTAGCTACTTTAAATTACCTAATCTCCTCCAACCTTAGCATTTATTTAGGTGTTTCCTAACAACTGATTGTTTTCACTCAAAAATTTTTAGCATTCAGTCGTTCCAACAACAACTATCAATATATATGACCTGTCAGTATTAAGTAGTATGTCTCAAGGTATATAGTTTGGACACTAAGCAGCTGACCTTTAAGATATCTATAGCTTCTTGCTGACCAAAAATGTTTTAAGCATATACTCTATGTATGTCTCCTACAGAAAGACAAGCGGCTTCAAACGCTGCTTGGTTTGCAAATATCTGCAAGACCCGATTAAGTTGAGTCAATTCAAAAATAATTTGAATTGACGGGTTAACACTGCAAAGACTGAAGCCTCTTTCCAATGTCTGAGCAAGTTTAAGTGCAGATACTAATGCCATTAAACCAACGTTGTCTAATGATTCTACTTGCTCTAAATCTATTAACAAGACCGTATTTTGGTCTTGTGTCAAAGCTTTTATCAGATCTCGCTCGAATTCTAAGGCATTTGCGGCATTTAAGTTGCCTTGAGGAGAAATCACTATAATTTTTGGACAGGAGAGTACGGTTTGCATCTTTAAATCCTATTAAAGTTATCGAGCTTTATACTTAGATGTATGTAAGCTAGGAGCTATCAGGAGTTAGTAGTCAGCTATAAAGCGGTTGTATGAATATTCAACAAGTATTCTTCATTTTGACAATTAGTATATGCTGATAGCTAAGGGTTGAGCGCTTACAATGTATTTGACCATAATACGTTTTCTCCGAAATCGCCCATTCAGACTAAATCTCTTTGCTAAATCTTTATTTCCATAGTCTTTTTATTTAAAGATTGTCACAGTTTTTAGAAAAACAGTCTTCAACTATACTTTTTTCTATATCTGCTACAAAAAAGTTATTTTAGATAGTAAAAATGGTGGATGACGAGTTACTTGCTACATTGGAAAACATTGTTGTGCAATATTCTAGCTCATTTGTAGCACTACTGCTTTTAGGATAGTTTTCTTTGTGAGCGCGGCGAGAAAGAACAAGAACTCTCCTCTCTTTTAACAGAGAGATGATACTAACTCAATATTGGTTGTTGTATTTAAGTATCTTTACCTTTTTAATTATTGTAGTAAGTTTTTATACACAGTATTTAATTTTCTAATATAGTTGTATGACTTAATAGTGAATCATAAATTCATTTTTTTTGTGATCTAGATCACGGTTAATCTGATACTTGGATCACGCTGCATCATAAACTTTACATTAGATAATTGATACTTGAATATGATTTGGTTTGTTCCCTATGAGAACTAGATACGCTATTCGTCAATTGGTAGAAAAAGCTCTTGATATCAAAAAATTAACTCCTGAAATAGAAAATGAAATCAACTCAGAACTGACCAATATGGGTTACATTTCTGACGTTGACTACGAAGCGTTAGAACTATTAATGGCTGAAATGGATGCTGGACGAATTCAGTTGGTTGCAAGCCTAGGCTTAGGATAGTTATGGGCAATTTATAAGGCTTGTACTGACGCCCGCGTTTATTGAAGAAGTACGTCAATTAGTTAAACTAAAAGTTAGGTAATAGTACTGTTATCCTGACTGTGCAATTGCTGTTAGGTTTATATGTTGCCCTATAATCAAGAGTAATCTTATTCATTTTTAGTTCTTAAATTCTATTTATGCCTGAAAGATGAATGTTAAGTATTGCATTGCTTCTGCAATTACTTGAAACTCAAACTTACTTTATATAAATAGAATAAATTTAAGATCCTATTTTGACTTTATAGTTTTCTGACACTTATGTAATCAGCTAATATAGCGATCCTAATTGAGTCGTGAAAATTATTTTTGGAATAAACCGCCCTGACG
>JAQYWP010000303.1 GCA_029379285.1 Rhizonema sp. PD38 | reverse complement strand
TAACTGAACCGTATATATAATGGAGGCTTTTATGTCAGAAGCATCACAAGGTAAACGAGTCGTCGTTGTTGGTGCAGGTTGGGCTGGGCTAGGAGCAACCTACCATTTGGCAAAACAAGGTTACAATGTAACACTTCTAGAAGCAGGTTCTTACCCAGGTGGACTGGTTGCCGGATGGAAAACAGCCGCAGGACGTTCTGTAGAAGCTGGCGTACATGGGTTTTGGTATCCTTACAAAAATATTTTTTCTTTGATCAATGAATTAGGAATAAGTCCTTTTACCACTTGGACTCGTTCATCACAATACTCTCCTGTGGGTTTGGAAGTTGAATCACCGATCTTTCAAGACTTGCCGCGACTACCAACACCCTTAGGAACTTTTCTCTACACGCAGTTTAAACGCTTACCATTAGTTGACCGCCTCAGCGCCTTACCTCTACTTTACACTCTAATTGATTTTGATAATTCCGATGCAGCTTGGCGACGTTATGACTGTGTAACTGCCCGTGAATTGTTTAAAGATTTTGGTGTGTCTGCACGACTATATCGCGAATCTTTTGAAGCAATGTTATTAGTGGGCTTGTTTGCCCCTGGAGAACAGTGTTCAGCTGCAGCAACCTTAGGGATGCTTTACTTTTTCATTCTGGCACATCAACCTGATTTTGATGTAGTCTGGTGTCGCGGCACAGTTGGAGAGAAAATCTTTCGCCCTTGGATGGAACGTATTGAAAAAGCTGGGGCAAGAGTTCTTGCAAACCGCCGAGTGACGGACTTAATTGTTGACAATTATCCCCAGGTAACAGGAGTTGTCTGTGGAGATGAAGTATTTGATACAGACGCAGTGATTTTTGCTGTGGGTATCACTGGCATGAAAAAGATGATCTCAAGTAGCCCGAACTTACAAAGTCGTGAGGAATTTCGGAATTTGAGTAATTTGGGAGCGATCGACGTTTTAGCAACACGGCTGTGGTTTGACCGTAAAATTAATATTCCCCGTCCTTCTAATGCTTGCTTTGGATTTGATCCGACTACAGGATGGACTTTTTTTGATTTGAATTCACTACATGACGAGTACTACGATGAACCAGGGACAGTTGTGGAAGCTGATTTTTATCACGCTAATCAGTTTCTGCCTTTAGAAGATGAAGAGATTGTGTCAATAGTTCAGCGTTATTTAACAAGTTGCGTGCCAGCAGTTCGTGAGGCAAAGGTTATTGATCGCAGCGTTATTCGTTTACCCCAAGCCGTGTCTCACTTTGCACCAGGAAGCTATCGTTTTATGTTGCCAGCAAAGACAAGTTTTAAAAATGTATTTATGAGCGGCGATTGGATAACTAACCGCCACGGTTCATGGTCACAAGAAAAAGCTTACGTGACAGGTTTAGAAGCCGCGAATCTGGTGATTTCCTCTTTGGGAGAAGGTACACCTGCAAACATTCTACCTGTGGAAGCGGATGAATTGCACATTCAAGCAGCAAGGGCAATAAATCAAACAGTTCGCCAAATTGGCAATTCAGTCTTGCCAGATTTTTGGTTACCTTGACACTCGCCCTACTACTAAAAGAAGGAATATTCTAAAAAGCCAATTAGTTTGTATATCTTAGTTAAGTTCCCAGGTACACACCTTTTGCCCCGAAGGAGGGGGAGCGATAGACAAAGAACTAAATTTTCCTTGCGCTCCAAGCTCTG
The DNA here is from genome assembly GCA_029379285.1 of Rhizonema sp. PD38. Lineage (GTDB taxonomy): Bacteria > Cyanobacteriota > Cyanobacteriia > Cyanobacteriales > Nostocaceae > Rhizonema. The sequence goes on along the minus strand of JAQYWP010000303.1, from coordinate 7,041 downwards.
CTTGTCTGAAAATTAGGATAGGTATCTTATTTTACTTTACTGGGTACAAATGCGGCGAACTTGCTTTTCTTAACTGCAACTACTACATTATAAGTTGCACAGTAAGCGAAGGTGATATCGTTTATAAAAAGTTTATTACAAACTCAGCATTTTCTCAGTTAACTGTGGTAGTCCTGAAGATCTGTAAAGAAGTAAATAATGAGAGTGAAAAACAGAAGATTCAATAAATCGATTTAGGGGTTTCAACGTATTTTCAGATAAACCTCAGCACAAATTAATCATGGGAGCGTAGTATATTAACGAGATCTTTAATATTACGACACTCTAACCTTGTGACAAGATTAACAAGACGGCATCGGCTCATCCCAAGTATTTCAGGACAAGTTTATCTCTGGCTAGCGGTGGTGATTTTTGGAGCCGCTAGCGCAATTACCCGGAAAGTAACGGAAATCGGTGAGCAACACTTAATAAATGGTAGAAATCCAATTTCTTTATGTAATGTTTTGTTTGTGGGAAACCTGTCTGCCTTGATCGTGATGATCGCGATCTACTGGCGGAATTTGAATCTTCCTATTTTAAAGCAACTATCCCGTCAGCATTGGATTTATTTGATAGCAGGATCAATTATAGGAGGAGGAATTGGTCCAAGTTTATATTTTCAAGCCTTGGCTTTGACTTCAGTCAACAATGTCGTTCTGATTGGACGCCTAGAACCACCTCTGACACTGGCTTTGTCGGTTTGGTTATTAAGGGAAAAGGTGAATTTTTGGCAAGTTGTAGGGGCAATCATTGCTTTTAGTGGCATTATCCTCACTATTCTCCTTCAGTCTCCAAAAGAACACATGATGAACATGGGAGGAGGCTTCGGTATAGGCGTTGGTGAGATCTTGGTAGCATTAGCTGCTGTGGCTACATCTATTTCTACAATTCTTAACAAAAAACGTCTCTCCCACATACCTGCTAATGTAGCAGAACAAATCCCTTTAGGAGTTTATAATATTTTTCGTACAGCTATTGGAACCGTGATATTTTTCTTCGTTGCTCTAATTCTTTATGGCAGACACCATTTTATAGATGCATTTTCACCATTCCTTTGGCAATGGATGTTTTTGTATGGCTTTGTGATAGTAGTATTGGGTCAGTTATTATTGGTTCAAGGGTTGAAAACTACCGCAGTTTCTGCTGCTTCTTCAATTAGTTCATTTAGTCCCATCATGGGCATATTAGCTACTTATTTTATTTTAGGTGTAGTCCCCACTTTGGCTCAATATATTGGTGGCAGTGTGATTTTATTTGGTATCTTTCTCAGTCAAATTGGTATCTGGCGTAAAAATGCTCGTGTTACTATGAGTCGCATGAGATCTACTCAAGTAAAACAAGAAGTAGAAGTTAACATTGGATTTAAAGGGATGTGAACGTATCTTAAGTTCAACAGACACTCACACCTGTTTGAATTTTAAGTTAGAGATTTTAACAGCCTTGTTCTATTTAGCTTCTAATCATCTATACTATTGCATTATTTTTTCAAATTGGTATTATATCGCTTTTGCTTCGGGGCACTTACACAGTCTTAATCGGACTTATGACTCAGGTTAATTCTGTTTATGAAGTTTCTGGGGTTCACCCCAGATATCAGACAAGGTAACTAGGCTGCATCAAAAAGCTGCTATATGCGATCGCTATTGACTTTAAAGATAGTAAAATCAGCCGTTGGCGTGAATATATTGACAACATTAAGGAAAATTAAAGCGGTAAGAAAATTAAAGAATTTCATCGAATTTTACGCAAATTAAAATAAGATTCGGATTTAAAAGCCAAGTACAAATTTACAAGCAGGCAAAATTAGTTTATTTGTTGGCGTATTGGCTTGGGTTAGTAGATGTTATTAATTGTCTTTTTTCATCTTCTTGGACATATACTGTGTTGGATATCAAAATAGGAGTATTATTTCATTTTAACCGCAGATATCTTTTAGTAAAATAAAGATAGTTTCGGCGCTTTATCATGTATAACTGGTATGAGAAAACTCTAACAGTCTTAACGCTTCAAAACATCAAACATGGAAAAAGCATCAGCATATCTTAAGTCAGCTTAAGGAACTTATAGTGATGAATGTTCTACTAATCATCACTGATGCCCTAAGAAATTTGTACTAAGAATTTGAGTGATATTGAATGGCAGGTGACGGGACTCTATATTTACCTGTAGAGAAACAATAATAAGTTGCCTGCGTCAGTTAATTTTAGGTAAATGATTAACGCCATTTTCTACTTCATCCACGAAATTTGCATTTGGCGGGAACTGTTCAGTGAGTTTTACGGACAGATATTATACAAATACTTCCGTTATTGGCAATGGACTAGCATGTGGTCAATTAACCTTAGCCTCCAGCAGCAGTTACGTGTCCAAGTAGGGAAAAGTCCTACCCCGATAGCAGCAATAGTAGAAAACTACTTTTTCAAAGCGATAGAAAAAAGGGGAGGACTATAGCTTTCATGACGCTGAAATTGTTTAATGTTTTTAATTGTCCACACTTAACGCCTGTAGCCGTACGTCAGCTGAGTGTCGGAAACAAGAGCGACTGGAGTGCAAGGTTGGTGTATCAGAGGAGTGCCATAAATGAATTTAACTAGAGATGCCTTGGAAGTCTTAAAAGAAACTAGCAGGACTTTTTACATACCAATTATTCGTTTGCCGCTTGGCTTACAAGAGGCAGTGACATCAGCTTACCTTTGTATGCGAGCTATCGATCAAATTGAAGATCATCCAGAATTGGATAACTCAACTAAGGCAAAACTGTTACGATCAGTTAGCTGGACACTACAAGCAGGGGTTGATGGCTTTGCTGTTGATGCTTTCTCTTCAGAATTTGGTATTTACCATAATCTGTTAGAGGAGGTGACCCTTCGCATTAGAGAATGGACGCTATTAGCACCTGCAACCATTGCACCACGGATTTGGGATTCCACTGCGGCAATGGCAGATCGAATGGCTTACTGGGCAGAAATTAACTGGCAAATTCATACAGAGTCAGATCTGGATCGTTATACTTTCAGCGTTGCCAGTGCAGTTGGTTTGTTGCTCTCAGATTTATGGGCTTGGTACGATGGTACGCAAACGAACCGTACCCATGCTATTGGTTTTGGTAGAGCTTTACAGGCAGTCAATATCCTTCGTAATCACACCGAAGATTTAGGGCGTGGAGTTAACTTCTTCCCCTATGGTTGGAGTGTGGAAAATATGCAAAAATATGCTCGTCGTAATTTAGCGCTGGCCGATGCCTATACTAATGCTCTCCCTGTAGGTCCTGCATTGGATTTTTGCCAAATTCTAGTGACCTTAGCTCATGGGACGACTAACGTCCTTGCTGAGGGTAAAGAAAAACTCACTCGCAGTGATGTTCTCGCACTCATCGATAAAGTGACTAATCTGACTAAGTAGTCATTTGTTAAAACATTCCAGTACTAAAGCGATAAGGACACTTACAGAATTTATGATGAAGACTTTGCTGCTGAATCCACCTTCTTTTGAAGGATTTGATGGGGGGGCTAGCTCTCGCTGGCCGGCAACACGCGAAATAGAATCGTACTGGTATCCTGTCTGGCTGGCGTATCCCGCAGCAATGATACCCGAAAGTCGGGTCTTAGATGCTCCTCCCCACGGTATTTCGCCACAGGAAACAATCGAAATTGCTACGGATTACGACTTTGTCGTTCTCTTCACCAGTACACCTGGATTTCTCAGTGATGTGCATTTGGCAGAGCTCATGAAAGCAGCAAAGCCTTCGTTGAAAATAGCATTTGTCGGTCCTCATGTGACAACGCTCCCAGAAGAAAGCTTGAGGGCAAGTGAGGCTATAGACTTTGTTACCCATAAAGAGTTTGATTACTCTGTGACTGAGTTTGCTGATGGCAAGCCCTTAGAAGAAATTAAGGGCGTCAGCTTCTGGAAAAATGGTCAGATAGTTCACACAGAACGACGTCCGCAAATTGAAAATCTAGATGCCTTACCTTGGGCTACACCTATCTATCATCGCGATTTGGATGTGACACGCTACAACGTGCCCTTCCTACTACATCCATATATCTCGTTCTACACCACACGTGGCTGTCCTGCTAAATGTACCTTCTGCTTATGGCCGCAGACTTTTGACGGTCATGCGTGGCGGCAACGGTCTGTGGATGACGTTGCTAAAGAAGTCGAACAAGCTCTCAAACTCTTCCCAGATATCAAAGAAATTTTCTTTGACGACGACACCTTTACTGTTGGTAAACAGCGCGTGCTCGCACTTTGTGAGAAGTTCAAGCCACTCAACTTTACTTGGTCTTGCACCTCCCGTGTTCATGTGGATTTGGAAACACTCCAGGCAATGAAAGCCGCAGGTTGCCGCCTGTTTATTGTTGGATTTGAGTCGGGTAATCCCCAGATTCTCAAAAATATCAAGAAAGGAGCTACAGTCGAGCAAGGGCGCACGTTCATGAAGAACTGCAAAAAGGCTGGTATCGTTGTCCACGGCGACTTCATCATTGGTTTGCCCGGTGAAACTCAGGAAACTATTGAGGAAACACTCAACTTTGCCAAGGAACTAGACTGCGAGACGATTCAGGTATCAATCGCGCATGCCTATCCTGGTACTGAATTATACACTTACGTGAAAGACAACAACTATCTCCGTTCTGATGTTGAAATGACAGACGAAACAGGTCACCAGTTACCTCACTTTGAGTATCCTGGCTTGTCTCGTGGTGACATGATGAAGGCAGTTGAGTACTTCTACGATAAGTACTACTTCCGCCCCCGCATTGTCGTCCGCATCGTCAAGAATGCAATTTTTGACGCCCAAGAACGCCATCGCCTCTATAAAGAAGCAAAAGAATACTTAAGCTTACGTGCAAAACGCAAGCAATTTGTTACCAGCCAAAAATAGTGAGAAGAGGAATGGAGAGTTCAATTAAAATTTTGAATTTTGAATTTTGAATTTTGAATTGAACCCCTCCTGTCCTCAGAGGGTGTAAACGAGCAAACTAGATGTCTAGCAGCAACCTTTCTTTCCGTCGTCGCATAGTCATTAACGGCGATGACTTCGGTTTTTCTAGTGGCGTCAATCAAGCGATCATCAAAGCTCACTCAGAAGGAGTGCTGACAAGTACCAGCCTCATGATCACGGGTGATGCTGCCAGTGATGCTATCGCCGCTGCTCGCACTCACCCGCAACTGGCAGTTGGGCTGCACTTGGTTCTGGTTTGTGGTCAAGCTGTTCTGCCACCAGATCAGATTCCTCACTTAGTTGACTCTAAAGGTAATTTTTCAAACAGTGCGACCATTGCCGGCTTGCGTTACCAATTCCATCAGGCAACTCACGAGGAATTGCGGCGAGAAATTCGTGCCCAGCTAGAAAAATTCCGTGCAACCGGGTTACCGCTTTCCCATGTTGACGGGCATTTACACATGCACGTCCATCCAGTGGTATTGCGTATTCTTGTCGATTTGGCACAAGAATTTGACATCAAAGTTATTCGTCTTCCGGCTGAGGAATTGAAAATCAATTTGAAACTTGACCGTCACAGACTTTTAACTAAGTTAGTTTGGTCTCTTGTTTTTGGCGGACTGCGCCGTTATGGAGAAGGTTTGCTGAAATCACGTTCGATATACTTCGCTGAGCGAGTCTACGGGTTATTGCAAACTGGTAGCATGACTGAAGAATATTTGCTTGGTCTAATTCCTCAAATTAAGGGGGATTTGGTAGAGATTTATTCTCATCCAGCAGTTATGGCAGCAGGCGAACCACTGAATGGACTACCAGGAGCAGGTGAAGCTGAACTGACGGCTTTATTGAGTCGGCAGGTGCTGATGTCACTCAATACAAGTGGATTTGAACTTATCAACTACGATCAGATTAAAGAGAAAATTTCTGTATGAAAATTGGTTCGGAAGCACATAAGGAATTGTTCTGCCGCAGCTTTAGGGAAAGCCACCAGCCATTAAAGCCAGAAGAACTCATGTGGCCTCAACTTGAAGGCTCAGAACTGCAACGCTTGCAGCAGATACCCTTTTGGGAAGAAGCCCTCAACACTGAGTTGGAAGCAGGAGTTAAAATCGCTGCCTACTTACCAATGATTGGCGATCCTCTTTTGCGAGATGCGATCGCTCTTATGGGAGAAGAGGAAGCGAGTCATGGTCGGCTTTTCCAGCATATGATTCAACACTATGGCATTGAGACTGAAGGACGTGTTCCCGCTAAAGCGTTTAAAAACATTGAGCAAACCTTTATTAAGTTTGGCTACAACGAGTGTCTTGATGCTTTCTTAGGATTTGGGCTATTTAAAATTGCCCGCCAGTCTGCTTTCCTGCCAGATCCCCTCTTCAACATCTTTGATCGGCTGCTGCAAGATGAAGCACGCCACATCGTGTTCTTCGTGAACTGGGTTGCTTATCTCCAGGCAAGTCGAGGGAGAGGAGCAAGCTGGCTTCGAGGCGTAAATTCAGTATGGAATTACGGCAAAGCAGTTCAAGGCATGCTAGGGCTAGTCAGTAATAGTATTGAGCGTAGTGGTAATGATTTTTCTGCAACTGAAGCCAGCGTCTTCCTTGATGGCTTTAACCCAGAAATGCTGATTTCAACTTGTTTGCAAGAGAATGCAAGACGGATGAGTAGCTTTGATGACGGACTACTCCTACCCGACTTTTTACCAACACTGGCTCAATTCGCACTCTCAACTCTCAAACTCCTACCCAAAAGTCACCCCCAAAATTCAGGGAACCTCTTAAAGAAAGAAGGGGAATTCAATTAAAAATGTAAAATTTTTAATTCCAAGAGAGCGGTACTCGTTGATTGTAGTTAGTGAGTTCAAAACCGCTCTTGACAAGAATCTCGCTGACCTTGGGACTTAATAGAGCATTAAGTTCTGCCTGACCCATGCCCCATGAGCGATGCTTTTGCTCTCTGGCTTCCGCAATTTTTGGGTGGGAAAAGATTTCTACAAAGTCTGCCTGAATTTCGGGTATCAGACCGAGCAAATATTCTTCGGTCATACACCCACC